>NZ_CP115036.1:0-119408 GCF_014596895.2 Citrobacter sp. C1 | reverse complement strand
GTGGCGAAGTGCCTCAGTGAGTTAATTTCGGTGTCCGTGACGTTCACCCAGGGCCTGCTGCTGTGGGCCGGGTATCTGATGTGGGCAGTGGCGGCTGTTTTGCTGGCCATCACCGCCGTGCACGAATGCCGGCTGAAATGGCTCGCCAGACGAGCCCGGGAGGTGACGCATGGCCGGTAAATTCGCTGTTAGTCTGCTTCTTATGTTTCCTCTGCTGGCCGGCGCAGGTGTCCGTGATGAGCTGGCCGCGCTGGATGCCGCAAAAACGAACGTTCCGGCCGGGGTATCTGCCAGACCGCAATCCGCCGTATCACCACAAAGCCTGATGGCGTTACCCGATGGTCGTCAGGCAAATATGAAGGACTATGCGGTGGTGTTGTTTATGCAGGCTCACTGCCAGTACAGCGCAAAATTTGACCCACTGGTTAAAGGCTGGGCCGATCAGCATCAGATAAAAATCTATCCGTATACGCTCGATGGAGGCGGTGATACATCGTTTCCCACACCGCTGATCCCACGAAAAACCGATCCGGCGTCTCCCATAGCGGATGAAATTATCACGTTCTTTGGCAACGGGCTGCCGATTGCCACACCAACGGCGTTCATGGTGAACGTCAATACGCTCAAAGCCTACCCGCTGACCCAGGGGATGATGGATATTCCCGCCCTTGAAAGCCGTATGGCCAGTCTCATTCAGGCTGACTTGGACAATGTTGACCCGAAAATGCTGCCACCCATGCCGGCAAGCAGCCAGGCTACCCCTCAGTTAACCAACCGGACTACAAAATGACCTCACATTCGTATGCGTTATCGCGTACCGCGCGCGTCTGGCTTTCATCCAGCTTGACGTTGCCTGTGTCCGCAACATGTTCTGGCTTCCCCGTCGGCAGGCTGGCAGAGACGTTTTTAGCAACGGAGCTGAAGCTACAGACGCCTGAACCAAAGGAGAATGCTAATGATTAAGCCACTGGCGGTCGCTGCCGGTATTTTTTTTAACGGTCTGTCCGTGTCCCCGGCACAG
The DNA here is from genome assembly GCF_014596895.2 of Citrobacter sp. C1. NCBI lineage: Bacteria > Pseudomonadati > Pseudomonadota > Gammaproteobacteria > Enterobacterales > Enterobacteriaceae > Citrobacter > Citrobacter sp. C1. Next base: position 118,387 of record NZ_CP115036.1, on the reverse strand, counting down.
GCCGACGTCAATGGCGACCTGAACGGATTTTTTGGCAGTCTCGGCTACAGCGGTAACGTCTCCCAGGCACAGGCCTGGCAGGGACAGGCGGCCGGTTACTTTTCAGGTGGGTCAGTCTACCTGCGTAACCCGGTGAAAAATGTCCAGCTTATCTCGATGCAGCTCCCGTCTCTGAACGCCGGATGTGGCGGGATTGATTCCTATCTTGGGGCTTTCAGTATGATCAGTGGCGAGGAAATCCAGCGCTTTGCCAAACAGATTATGAGTAACGCCCTCGGATATGCCTTCGATCTGGCACTGCAGACAATGGTGCCCGAGCTGAAGCAGGCCAAAGACTTCCTGCAGAAACTGGCCAGCGATGTGAACTCGATGAACATGAGTTCGTGTCAGGCGGCACAGGGCATCATCGGCGGGCTGTGGCCGGTGACGCAGGTATCCCAGCAAAAAATCTGTCAGGACATCGCCGGAGAAAACCACTTATTTGCTGACTGGGCTGCGTCGCGTCAGGGGTGTACCGTCGGGAAACAGGGCGACAATGTAACCAGCAAAGCCAGTGATGCTGAGAAAGACCAGGTACTGAAAAACAAAAATCTCATTTGGGATTCACTCAGTAAAAATGGGTTACTGGGCGGTGACAGGGCTCTGAAAGAGCTGGTCATGAGCACGGTCGGCTCCATCATATTTAACAAGGACGGCGACGTCACTATCCTGACTCCGCTGGTTGATAACCGCGACCTGATCAAAGTGCTGATGCGCGGCGGGACGGCAAAGGTGTATGGATGCGATGAAGCCTCACAGTGCCTGGGGCCGGTGGTGGCTAATCTCAGTATCTCCGAGTCACATGCCCTTGTCACACTGGTCAAGAACCTGATGCTGTCCATGCAGAACAAGCTGGTTGATGACCGACCGCTGACCGACCAGGAAAAAGGGTTTGTGAACACCACGTCGGTACCGGTGCTGAAATACCTGACCAATGCCCAGAGTATGGGAATGAGTGCCACCTATCTGTTGCAGGTGTCCGATTTTATCGCGCAGGACCTGATGATCCAGTATCTGCAGGAGCTGGTTAAACAGGCCAGCATGTCACTGGCCGGAAAGAACTTCCCGGAGGAAGCCGCCGCGAAGCTGCGTGACAACGTCATTCATGCTCAGGGGCTGCTGGCTGATATGAAACTGCAGTCCGCCGCAGACCAGAATGCGCTGGATGGTATTGACCGCAACATGCAGTACCTGCAACAGCAGGTTTCCACGATCGTTTCGGGCTCATACCAGAGCAATTACCATTGGGGGGTGCGCTGATGCTTGAGATTTACACCATCTATGGCGGGGGGATGTGGAAAACAGCGCTGGATGCGATTGTCACCCTCATTGGCTCCAGTACCTTCAGTACACTTCTGCGCATGGCCAGCACCTTCGGGGTGCTGGCCGCCCTTGTCCTGTTTATCAAACAGCACAACCCGATGGTGTTTGTGCACTGGCTGGCTGTCTTTATGATTATCAGCACGGTGTTGCTGGTACCCAAACGCTCTGTGCAGGTTATCGATATCTCTGACCCGGGCGCGGTCTGGAAAACCAATAATGTGCCGGTCGGGCTTGCCGGGATTGCCTCGCTGTCGACCAGTATCGGCTACAGGATGAGTTCGCTGTACGACTCCCTGATGGCCAGACCTGACTCGGTGACTTACAGCCGGACGGGGATGCTGTTTGGCTCGCAGATTGTGGCCGAAACCAGTGATTTCACCACGCAGAATCCTGAACTGGCACAGATGCTGCCGGATTATGTGGAAAACTGTGTGATAGGAGACATTCTGCTTAACGGCAAATATTCGATCAACGAATTGCTGAATTCCACTGACCCTCTGACGCTCATCACCAGCAACCCGAGTCCGTTACGCGGTATTTTTAAAATGACGTCCTCTTCACGGCAGTTTCTGACCTGCCAGCAGGCGGCAGCGGAAATCAAAACCCTGGCCAATATTGAAGCGAACCTGGGGAGCGCCACCTTCACCTGGCTGACACAGAAGATATTTGGCAACAAGGTCAACGGGGCGACCCTGCTCGCGAATGCCATGGGAGACAGTTATGGTTACTTCTATGCCGCGGGGATGAGTGCGGCGCAAATCATGAAGAACAACATCACCAACACGGCAGTGCGCCAGGGGATAAAAGGATTTGCGGCACGGTCCTCGGATACAGCCAACCTGCTGAATCTTGCAACAGAAAACGCGGCGACCAAACAGCGTCTCAGTTGGGCATCCGGGACGGAACTGGCCACAAGGACGCTGCCGTTTGCGCAGTCACTGTTGATGCTGATCCTGGTGTGTCTGTTCCCGCTGATGATAGCGCTGGCAGCAACCAGCCACAGTCTCTTCGGCCTGACCACACTGAAGATCTATGTGGGTGGGTTCATCTATTTCCAGATGTGGCCCATCATGTTTGCGATCCTCAACTACGCCTCGAACTACTGGCTGCAGTCAAAGACCGACGGGACACTTCTGGTCCTGGCCAACCGGGATATTGTGGCACTCCAGCATTCGGATGTGGCGAATCTGGCCGGTTATCTGTCGCTCTCAATACCGGTACTGTCGTATTACCTGACCCGGGGGGCCGCAGTCATAGGTTCCCAGGTGGCGGGCGGAATGCTCAGCTCGGCGGCGTTCACGGCAGCCGGCGTGTCATCAACCACGGCAGACGGGAACTGGTCGTTTAACAACATGTCGATGGACAATGTTAACCAGAACAAGATGGATACCAACCTGGTGCAACGTCAGGGCCAGCAGACCTGGCAGGCTGATAATGGTTCCTCGCAGACGATGACTGCCGGTGGTCACACGGTGATAGATGGTTCAGGGGCGATGTCAAACCTGCCGGTGAATATGCGGCTCAGCCAGCTGGCCAGCAGCGGGTTCCAGGAGTCCGCGCGGCAGTCGCAGGTTCAGGCGCAGACCGCGCTGGATGGCTATAACCACAGTGTCACCAGTGGCTGGTCACAGCTTTCGCAGGTGTCAAACCAGACCGGTACCAGCGACAGTCTGACGCAGGGCAGTGAGAACAGCCAGGTGGCTAACGCCACGCGTGGTGCCAGCATGATGATGTCGGCAGCGGAAAGCTACGCGAAAGCAAATAACATTTCCACTCAGGAGGCCTATAACAAGCTGATGGATATCAGTAACCAGGGTTCCCTGTCTGCAGGTGTAAAAACAACTCTTGGTGGCGGAGTGAATCTTGGTGTCGCCAAGTGGGGTGCCGAAGGGAATCTGTCCGCTGATACCCGTCATTCAACAGGGAGTTCTCGCGGTATTCAGGACTCGGGGTCGCATTCTCAGGATATGCGGCATGACCAGAACAGCCAGACTGTTAACGATTTCAGGCAGGGGATGGACATGGTTACCAGTAGCCGTGTGACGGACGGTTCAAGCCATGCGCAGAATGCGGCGACCAGTAATGTTCAGCAGTTTGCTGCCACGCTGAATGATGCGCAAAGCCAGTATCATCAGTACACAACCAGCTCCACCAACAGCAACGAATTCAGCCGGATGGCGACGCTGGCGCAAAACCAGAGTGCCAGTCTCGATACTAACTACACCCAGGAGTTTGTGGACTGGGCTGCGAATAAGTACGGTGATAAGGCTCAGGGCATTCTGACCAGTGCCCCAAGTGCGCGCGAAGCAGCGATGGAGTTCGTTAATGAACGTCTCAAACCTGAAATTATGGGGGATTACCATCAGGGGCGGTCTGACCTTCAAAGCGGGGCAGAGCATCCTGCCTTCAGTGGAGCCCATATCGTTCACACGCCATCGATGAGTAACGGTGATTCCGGAGGCCAGGTGACTGCAGGCGGACAGTACTCTCCGGCTAACACGCAGACCGCAGGACAGGGTCATGAAAGCCCGGGGGGCGGCTATGATGTGCAGCGCGATCGGGTGTATCCGTCAGAAATTCAGAGCAGTCAGGAGTATGAACAGTCTGGCTCGCGAATTTCACCCCGGAATTATACCGGGCAACCTGAACAACATTATGACCGGGAAGAGGGCAATAATCGCGGCTTTTCTGGTACTTCAGCCCCGTATTCTGGTTTGGGGTCAGATGTAACAGAAGCCCCGTATCAGGCTCAGGGTCATGCCAGTGAAAATGGCTCGTCAGGTGACATTCCTTCGCGGGGGGGCACTGTTATCAGAGGGGAGAATGTTACCGGAAATGATATGCAGAACGTTTACAGAGAGAATGAGATGAGATTACACAGTCTGTCCGGCCAGGGTTTTGGCCCGCAGAATGAACTACAGCGGCAGGTTGCGGGACAACGATCTGAAATTGAACAAAATATGAATAAATCTGCGGGCGAAATTGATAAAAAACAATCCACTGTTCAGGCATCCAGTGATATCCTGAAAGGAGAGCATTTAAGTACATCTAGTAATTTTAAAATTCAACGGAAAGAAGCTGAGATTGACCAGCAGATGCCAGTTATAGATAGTGCTGAAAAAAGAAAGCTAGAAGAGCAGTTGCTGGAATTGAGGAAAAAGGCCGATTAGGAGGATAAATGTTAAGAGCAAATCTGTGTAGAATCTCTTACATCCCAGTGTTCAGTATATATGCGGTATTACCAGTCATTCATGATGTGATTCCATATCATAATGGTTATTACAGCGAAGATTGGGCCGCATTGGCAGGTATGTATGCATTGGGTGTATTAATATCCTTACCACTGTACTATCTTCTTAAAAAAATTGATGATAAAGGTGTATATAAGGGAGCACTAGCCTCAGTAGTTAGACGCGCATTATTCTCAATTTTCCTACAATTGTCATGCCTCTACTTCTTCTGGGAAAAATCAGCTTATTTATATCTGTCGATATCTGTAGTCATGGGGCTCTCAGTTGCTATCCTTACAGTTGGTAGGAAGAACTGGGGGCTGATTAAAAATGCAGGCAACACCTACGAAGTTCGTGATAATGGAACTTATAAACTCAAAGACTCAGGTTCGTCAGGGTATAAAACTGGTATCCTTGGCAAGGAACTCACATTGGTTGAGATCTCATCGGGTCAATTTTTAGGTCATGATTCGGATTCATTAGTTCAGCCTATTAATAGTGATTTAAGCAACGCTGATTTTAAACAAGATACTGTTATAAACCCTTCTTCCGGAATGCCAATGACCGGAGGTATCTCAGGTTTGGATATACATGGGAACTCATGGGGAACAAACTTCAACGAACCTTCAAATACGTATGACCCTAGTCGTGGTTACTAAGAGTAATGGGAGCGATTGACTCCCTTTTCCACATTTAGTTACGAACTCCAATTATTTAAAACCTAAAATATTCATCTAATCTGCCGATAACAGTCCTGTTAGCGCTCCGCCGTTAGCAGGACATTTTTTTATGCAAAGGAAAATACATGAAATTAAAACAATATGCCGTTGTAACTTTAATTGCCTCCACCCTGGCACTGTCTGGTTGTGGCGCCATGTCCACAGCGGTGAAAAAGCGTAATCTCGAAGTTAAAACGCAGATGAGCGAAACCATCTGGCTGGAACCTTCATCTGAGAAAACGGTTTACCTCCAGATCCGCAATACCTCTGACAAAGACATGTCCGGCCTTCAGTCTCAAATTACCAGTGAACTGGCAGCAAAAGGGTATCGTGTCACCAGTTCACCTGATGGTGCTTATTTCTGGATTCAGGCGAATGTGCTGAAAGCTGAAAAGATGGACCTGCGTGAAGCCCAGGGATTCCTGAAAACCGGTTATGAAGGTGCGGCAATGGGCGCTGCTTTGGGAGCCGGCATCACTGCCTACAATTCCAGCTCAGCAGGTGCGACCCTGGGTGTCGGACTGGCCACCGGCCTGATTGGTATGGCCGCGGATGCGATGGTGGAAGATGTTAACTATACAATGGTGACTGATCTGCAAATCTCCGAACGCAGCAAAGCCAAAGTTACGACGGATAATATTGCTGCCCTGAAGCAGGGAACCTCCGGTGTTAAGGTGCAGACCAGCACAGAAGAGGGAAACAGGGCAAAATATCAGACCCGCGTGGTATCCAACGCCAACAAGGTTAACCTCAAATTTGAAGAGGCAAAACCCGTTCTGGAAGCGCAGCTGGCCAAATCCATCGCCGGCATTATGTAACCCCTTTCAACTTCCCGTTGTCAGGAAATCTACCGCGCTGACGATGAGGTCTCTCATCTCAGGGCGGTAACTGTGAATATCCTCCTCATCCAGCTCATGAAGATAAACCGTCTGAATCAGCTGTGTCATCAGAATGTATCGCTCACCATCGATGTTAACAACGGGATTAATTTTGCTCATCCCGGGTAATGACTGACGCCACCGGGCAAAAGGAATAATGACCCGGGTGTTGAGATCGATAAGTTGATCGGACTGAGCGATGAGGAAATACGGGTATTCCGGATTATCCAGCTTTCTGAATACTGTTCCCTGATTCATTTAAACACGCTCAGTCCTGCACTGCTGCGGGGAATACTATGTTCAGCGGTGAACTGATTCATGGCATCAATAGCCGCTTTATTCTCCTGTCGCCATCTGGCCTGACGTTCAGCACGGACCACGTGTTCAAGCGCAGAGTTAAGGGCAGCGGAAAGATTGATGTTAAGCATCTTCGCTTCGTCCACCAGGGCGGCATCCAGCGAAATGTTGGTGCTTCTTTTGCGCGACCGCATAGTCGTATTCATTGTTAAATCCTTTGCGCATCATGTATGCGCATAAATATAGCGCATTTATGCTCCTGAGCGTAAGTGCCCGTGGTTATCCCTGTGATACTTCGCTTCCTCACATGACTGCACAGGTGCAGTCATGTTTGCGGCGAGCGCTGAATTATTAACAACCAAAGGTCAATCATCATGAACTCATACAACTCCCGCACTGCCTTGTCCGTTCTGTCTTACGTCTTAATCACAATTGTCTCGACAATCCTGCTCCTGGAAATGTACGCCCCTGACATTATTAAGTATCAGTTGTCACACTCAATGTTCTTCTCATACCTGAATGCGTTGAAATACAGTGGGTTTCCTCAATGGGATGTTCTCCTCCCACTGACTACTTTCCTGCTCTGCCTTACTGGTGGTTTATTCTGCACCTGGTTCTGCGGATTTCTTCTTAAAGCCGGGGATGCAGTCTTATACGCGCTGCGTTGTCTTACTTCCGGTGCCCTTAAATCTCTGAGAACCCGGTTATCTGCCTGACAGATGAGGAATAACACAATGAAACCCTGTGTGAATGAAGGCTGTTCAGAGGAACTCTGGTCGCTCATTCAGCTGGAAAGCGAGCTGGTCAGAGCAAAGGCGTTTCTGAGCGTCTTTGGTTCACTCCCCGAATATCACCGCATGGCGACCGTAGCCTACTGGGCAGGCTATGTGTTCACTTTCCGGGGCATGGAAGCCTGTGAACGCCATACCGTGGGTTATGTTGATGTGGCCGCATCGGTCCGGTTTCTGGCCATGCTGGTCAATGAAAAAGACTGGCAGGCCGGATGTCTGCAGGCGGAGTATGAACTGAGCCTGATCGAATAACCCGGATATTTCTTCTCCGGTTCCCTGTCGCTGCGACGGCGACAGCCTGTTTCCCCCCTTTTATCACAGACCACGTCATCACCTCACCGGTGATGCGATGACTGCCGGACAAAAAATTATGAGCTTCGCTGGTAAAAATCTCACACAGGGTGGGCAGATGACTGCCTACCGGTGGCGCATGTTCTTTCAGGTTAACAACTGGATAGGGTTCTGGATCTTTATCCTGTTTGCGGTACTGGCCTCGGCCATCTTCTTCTGGCGTATACCCCAGGAGACCTTTGATAACGGTTCATTGTGGTGGTTTGCCAGCATTAACAGCAGTTTTATCGACCTCATGCCGGCAACGGGCACGCCGAAAATCTATGACGTCCATTACTGGTATGCCCCCACACAGACGCACATGGTTCTGAAAATGACGCTGCCGCAGATTTACGCCGATGCGTATATGAAAGCAATGGGCGATCAGGTGTTCAGTGAACTGCAGTGGGCAGTGCTGGCCAGTGGTACGTTCAGCCTGAGTGTGTTCGTGGCCATCGCCTGGTACATTGCCGGCATCGGGCGGAGGGAGAGCGAAGACCAGTACATTTCGGGTATGCAGCTGACAGAAAAACCTGCCGAGGTGAACAGGCTGCTGCGTAAGAACGGCGAACTGTCCGACTTGCGCGTGGGCGAACTGCATATGGTCAGAATGGCCGAGGTGATGAACTTCCTGATTCACGGCACCATCGGTGTGGGTAAATCGACACTGATCCGCTGGCTGCTGGACTTCATCCGGAAACGCGGTGACCGCGCCATTATCTATGACTCAGGCTGTACGTTTACCGAGACACACTATAACCCCGACACCGATTTCATTCTCAATGCCCACGATGAACGTTGTGCTAACTGGCATATGTGGGGGGAATGTGTGGACGCGGTGGATTATGACAACCTGTCAGCGAGTCTGATCCCCGTGGAAGGGGAGTCTGACCCCTTCTGGGTGTCCAGTTCGCGCACTATTTTTGCTGACCTCGCCATACGAATGTCTGCCGACCCGGACCGCAGCATTGAGAAGTTCCTCAAAACGTTGCTGTCACTCAGCATGAAAAGTCTGCGTGATTATCTGGCCAACACCCCGTCGGCTAACCTGGTCGAAGAGAAAATTGAGAAAACGGCCATCTCGATCCGCTCCGTGGTGACCAACTACGCCAAAGCACTGCGCTACCTGCAGGGACTGGATGACGGGACGAAGCCTCCGTTTACCATCCGGGAATGGATGACCCAGGAGCGCTATGACAACAGCTGGCTGTTTATTTCGACGCAGGCCCGGCACCGTAAAAGCGTCCGTCCCCTGATATCCCTCTGGTTATCGCTGTCCACCCTGTATCTGCAAAGTATGGGGGAGAACAGTGACCGGCGGGTGTGGTTTATCTGTGACGAAATTCCCAGTCTGCAGCGTATCCCCGAGCTGGCTGAAACGATTGCCGAAGCCCGTAAATTCGGCGGCTGTTTTGTGCTGGGCATGCAGAACACGGCGCAGATGATCCACGTTTATGGTCGGGAACTGGCCAGAAGTATCTTTGACCTGATGAACACCCGCATGTATGGCCGTTCCCCGAGTGCGGAGATGGCCAAAGTGGTTGAGGATGAACTGGGGCATCAGCGTAAACGAAAAATCCGCGAACAAAACAGTTACGGTCTGGACCAGGTTCGTGACGGGGTGTCGCTGGGCAAGGACGAGGTTAACGATCCGATTGTCGATTATGACCAGGTCATGCGTCTGCCGAACCTGAGCTTTTATGTTCGTCTGCCCGGTGAATACCCGGTTGTCCGCCTGAAGCTGAAATACCGGAAGGTGAAGAAGCATCACCCCGGCCTGATGGCGCGGAATATCCGCGATGTGCTGAGCCCGGAACTCGAGAAGGTGATTCAGGAAAATGAGCGTGCAGCCTCTGCTGCAGGGCTGACCTTCCCGACCGGGGACGAGGTGCTGGAAGGCGCAGGCTCTGGCGCAGCAGCTGCCACTGCCACAGCGGGGACGGCTCCGCAGCCCGTGGTCGTGGAGGTGAAAAAGACCATACTGCCTGAACCTGTCCAGGCTCCGGAGTCAGATCGCCAGACGTCACCGGTCATCACCCCGCCAGTTGTTAGCAAAAGTGCAGTGAAGCCCTCTTACTCAGCAGAAAAGAATCATGCAGATATTCCCGTACCAGCCCCGGGCGCTTTACCTGCATCCAGACAGGAAAGAATGCCAGCGCATTCAGCGCTGCAAAAAATCAGAACCCGTATGCAGACAGATGAGCCATCTGATATTTCCCAGTCGAATGCGCTCGGGATGTTACAGCGACGTCTGAATCAGGAAAGCAACGGTGCTGAAGAGGGCAGTACTGCCAGCGAAACAGGCGGTGAGTCCATGAACCTGGATATGCAGGTGACCGTCCGGCCAGACGGGGAACTGACCGTGACGACGGCCGGAAAACCGGTGTCACCGGACAGGCCGGATGAGGAACACCGGACGAACCGCCTGCTGGCCCGGGACGAAGAAAACATTCTCCGTCATCGCGATGCAGACGACCCGGGGTACGACGAGAAAGATCACCATTACTACGACAGAGAGCCTGAACTATGATGTCAGTGGCCCCCATTGCGTCGGCAGCGGATGCTGCCGGCTATTACAGCAATTCCGATAACTATTATTTTCTCGGCAACCTGCAGAGCCTCTGGATGGGCGAAGGCGCGGATGCGCTGGGTCTGGACGGACAGGTCCGGGGCGCTGACCTGACGGCAGTGCTGGAAGGCCGTCTGCCGGACGGGTCACGTCTCGGTAAAGAGATTAATGGCAACCATGTTCATCGTCCCGGTCATGACCTGACCTTCTCGGCCCCCAAAAGTGTCTCCATCCTGGCACTTATCGGAGGGGATAAGGCAATGCTGGAAGCCCATAACCATGCTGTCCGTATTGCGGCAGGGTATGTGGAGAAACTGATTTCGGCCCGGGATACGAAAGACGGCGTCACCTCCATCGTGCACACCGGTAAAATGGTGGCCGCGGCCTTCACCCACGACACCTCGCGAAACCTTGATCCCCAGCTGCACACCCACCTTCTGGTGGCCAATATGACAGAGCAGGACGGAAAGTGGAAAGCGCTGGCCACCGACTACATCCACAATGCCGGTTTTATCGAAACGGTGATGAAAATGCAGGTCACGCTCGGCAAAATCTACCGCAGCGCACTGCGTGAGCGCGTGGAGGCGCTGGGCCATGAGGTGGAGGAAGTGGGCAAGCATGGCATGTGGGAGATAAAGGGCGTGCCGGAAGCGGTCCGGGAAGAGTTTTCATCGCGCGGCCGGGAGATTCAGGGGGCTATCGGCGCAGAAGCCACATTGCGCAGCCGCGATGTGGCGGCAAAAGACACCCGCCGGGCGAAGGTTGATCCGTCCCGCCTGCGCCTGATGGAACGGTGGCTCGGTCAGATGAAGGATAAAGGCTACGATTTAAAGGCCTATCAGAAAAGCGTGGTACCGCGCGAGGATACGATGCGGGACGGACGCCGGGAGCCGGAGCCGTCAGCGCCGGAAGAACCGGGCAGAGCAACGCCTGTCGGTGCACCTGAACTTTCTGCTAAAGGGGGAGAGAAAACCGGTGTTCCTGCTGAACACAGCCAGGAACCTACAGGCTCCCTGTCCCGGCAGCCTGATGCGCAGCAGGCTCACAGTAGCCCGGTACAGGCGTCGCCGGACGTCCCGCCCGTTCAGCGGTCAAAAGCCATGCCGTCCAGACAGGTGCCGGAATTGGCGCCGGAAGTGAAGGACGCCGTGAAAATGGCCATCTCGCAGCTGAGCGACAGCCGGACCCGCTTCACCTTCGGGGAACTGATGCTGACGACCGCCGAATTGAGTGAACAGTTGCCGGACATGAATGTCATTCGCCAGGCCATCGACTCGTCCCTGAAGGACGGTATGCTTGTGCCGCTGGACAGCGAGAAAGGCGTGTTCACTTCCCGCATCCACCTGCTGGACGAACTCTCCATTCAGGCGCTGAGCCAGGACCATCTGAAATCCACGCAGGTTGTCAGCTTTACCCGACCACAGCAGTATGCGCCGCCGGCGCTGTCGGTCGTGGAGACGGACCCGCTGGTCCTGATGAATGCCCCGTCCGGCGTGGCCGGTATCCGGGATCTGACCACACAGCTGACCGGTATCTCCACGGCCATCGGTCGCGACGTCCGGGTGCTGGCCAGTTCTGCCGAACGCGCCATTTCGCTGGCCAAATCCGATGACCTCCGGGAGCGGATCATCAGCCGGCAGCATGTGCTGAGCGGCGAATTCCAGCTGAAACCGCAGAGCACGCTGATTATTGAAGGGGCGGAACGTCTGGGGCTGAAGGAAACGCTGGTTCTGCTGGGCGAGGCCCGGGCGCAGGATGCGCAGCTGGTCTTTCTCGACAGCGCCGGTCGTCAGGCGAATGGCAACGCCATGTCGGTGCTGGAGTCTGCCGGCGTGACGCGCTCCCGCCGCACCGAACCGGCACCGGGGCTGGAGGCTGACGTGGTGAGTATTGCCAACAAACGTGACCGCTATGAGGCGCTGGCCACCCGGTTCGCAGACCTGAGCGGCGGGGATGAAAACGTCACCGCCGTGGTGGTTGGTAAACGTGAGCAGGCCCACCTCACGGGCCTGATACGGGATGCGCTGCAGAATGCCGGACAACTGGAGCGCAACGGCATCAGCATCGAGGCCCGTTCCCCGGTGTGGCTCGACAACAAAACCCGCCGCATGCCCGGCTCGTACCGTCCGGGTATGGTGCTCGAGAACCGCAGCGACGCGAAAGAACGCCATTCATTTGTTATCGACCGTGTCCATGAAGACACGCGCATGCTGTCCCTGATTGACGGTGACGGCGTCCTGACCCGGATGAAAATCAGCGATGTCACCGCCGACTGGCGACTCTTTAACCGTGAGACGCTGAACGTCGCCAGTGGAGAGCGCCTGATGGCCGTTGCCGGCGACCGGGAGCATGGCCTTAAGGCAAAAGACCGCCTCGGGGTCACTGGCATCAGCGAGAAGGGTATCCAGGTCACGCGCGGTACCGACACACTGACTCTCCCGAAAGACCGGCCCCTGTATGTCACGCATGCCTACGTCAGCGCCCCGGGGGGGCGTGATAACGACCGGGGCGTGGTCCTGGCAGCGCTCAACAGCCGGGATATTTCATCGCAGACCATGAACTCACTGGCACAGAGCGGGCATCGCGCGGAGGTGTTTACCGCCGAAGTGCAGGACCGGGCTGAAGCCCGCCTGCAGCGAATGAAGACTAACGTCTCCCCCGTGCAACTGGTGCGCAGCCTCAGTGGAAAAGAGGATGTGAGTGAGGCGGTCGGAAGCCTGCACGACGGCGTGCGGACCGATGCCAGCCTGGCCGTCTGGCGTGCGGTGAATGACCAGCGCAGCGTGGCGTTCAGCGAACTGGCGCTCACGGAGGCTGCAGGGAAATACCATCCTGACATTGAGCAGACAGAGCATGAAATTGCCGCAATGGTAAAGGCCGGGGAACTGCTGCGTGTGTCGGTCCGGGGGGAGCCACTGTTGATTGCCCGCTCAACGTGGGAGATGGAAAAAGCCATTCTGCGCACGGTGGATGAGGGTAAAAACACCCAGCTTCCGCTACTGGATCAGGTTCCCGATGTGGTGCTGAACGGGCTGACAGAGGGGCAGAAACAGTCCACCACCCTGGTGCTCGGTACCACGGATCAGTTTATCGGGATTCAGGGTTATGCCGGGGTGGGGAAAACCACACAGATGAAGGCGGTGGTCGCGGCGCTCGATACGCTGCCGTCAGATGTACGACCGCAACTGACGGGACTTGCCCCGACACATCAGGCGGTGAAAGAGATGAGCGACGTTGGCGTCCGGGCGCAGACCATTAAATCCTTTATTGTGGAGCATGAACAGGCCACTGCAGGCGGTGAAAAACCTGACTACCGGGGCCAGGTGTTTCTCATCGATGAGTCCTCGATGGTGGGTAACCAGGACACGGCCGCCCTGTTTCAGGCCATTGCTGCCGGGGAGGGCCGCGCAGTCTCGATGGGGGATATTGACCAGTTTGAGTCAGTCGATTCCGGGGCACCGTTTAAGCTGATGCAGGAGCGCAGCCCGATGGATGTGGCCATCATGAAGCAAATCGTGCGTCAGAAGGATGTTCACCTGCGGGGGGCGGTGCATGACATTATCGATAACCGTATCGATGCGGCCCTGAATCGTATAGAAGCGCAGCCCGCTGACCGTGTGGCACGTGAGGCTGGCGTGCCGGTCCCGGCCAGTGCATTTCAGGAAACGGCCACGCCGGTGGGCGATATTGTGGCGGACTGGACAGGCCGGACCGTGGATGCGCGGGCGCGGACCCTTATCATCACGCAGCTGAACGCTGACCGCCGGGCGGTGAATGCCGGCATTCATGACACGCTGACCGCGCGGGGCGAGCTGGGGGGGCTGGCGGTCAGGGTGCCGGTGCTGGAGAAAATCACCTACACCCGCCATGAATTCAACCAGACGCAGGCCTGGCAGGCGGGAATGGTGGTGAAACGTGGCGACCGCTATCAGGATGTGCTGGCTGTAGATCGGCACGGCAGCACGGTCACCGTCCGTGATGAAGAGGGCAATATCGGGCTGTATTCACCGAAGGAGCTTATCACCGGCGATGTACAGTTGTTTCAGCGCGAGGAGAGGGAAGTCCGGGCCGGTGACCTGCTGAAATTTACGCTCACGGACCGCGAGCAGGGACAGACCGGTAACCAGCGTTATACCGTGGAGTCTGTCAGCGAATCAGGGGATATCCGCCTGACGTCAGAAAAAGGCCGCATCATCATTAACCCGAAGGCGGTCCGTGCTCAGCAGCATATCGACTATGGCTGGGCGGTGACGGGCTACGGCGCACAGGGGGCGAGCACGGATTACGTTATTTCACTGGAGGGTACGGACGCCGGGCGTAAGATGCTGGCCACTCGTCGGGCCTTCTATATTTCCGCATCGCGTGTGAAGGAGCATGTGCAGATTTATACCGACGGGAAAGCGGACTGGGTCCGGGCGGTGAAAACCCCGGAACGTGATATCAAAACGGCCCATGATGCGCTGGCCCCGGAGACGCAGCGTAAACAGGCGAAAGCCATCTGGTCAATGGGGCAGCCCGTCAGTAAGACCGCCATCGGGCGGGCCTGGCTGCGGCATCAGGGAATGCAGGAGACGTCGCTGACGGCGAAAATTATCCCGGCGACGCGACGCTTCCCGGAGCCCGCACTGGCCCTGCCTGTTTACGACAACAACGGTAAAGGTGCCGGTCTGGCACTGGTCTCACTGGTTGCCAGCCCGGAGGGGAGACTGACGCAGGGTGACACCCGGATGGTGATGAGTGAGCGGGGGCGCGGGGCGCTGCTGCAGCGAAGCCGGTCGGGTCACACCCGTGTGGTCGGTGAACTGGCCGCCGCGCTCGACGCTGTCCGTACTCATCCGCAGGACGGTGTGGTGTGGCAGACCGGAGACGAGTCCCCTTCCTCCTGGCTGCTTAAGGTCAGTGGCGGTGCTCAGCAGGATGAACCGCAGCGTGTCGTCACTGTGTTTAACGATAAAGATGCCGCTGAGCAACAGAGCCAGGTATTGCGGGCAGAACAGGTCCGCCAGGAAGAGGCCGAAAGAACCCAAAAGCCTGAAACTGTGCTGCCGGAGCTGAAACAGGAAGAGGCAGTGAAACTGCGACCTGATGAACTGAACCCGACAAACCCCGGCCTTCCTGATCCGGATGCCGGTGTCCTCGCCAGTATCCGTGAAAATGAACGTTCTGGCGGACGTGAACAGTCAACAGCAGATCGCGTGCGACGAGATGTTGACCCGCCCGACAAATCAGCCGGAGAGCAGTCGAGGGCATCGCATGTTGTTGCCAGCCTGGCCGATGCTGAACGGAATATGATCCGGGCAGTCGAGCAGCCAGAACATGGCCGGATGCCGGAACACGAAGAACAGACCCTCAGCCGTACCATCCAGAAAGAACGTTAATCCAGCCTCTACCACAATGAAATCAGGCATATGCAAATGAAAAGCACAAGCAGAACAGTTTTAGCCTCACTAATAGTTACAACATTCATCATTTCTGGTCCGACAGCACGCGCAGCAACCCCTCAGCCGGTGTTCACACCGGCGCAGGAGGCCAGAATTGGCGAAGTGGCCGCAGACTACCTCGTCGCCCATCCGGAGGTACTGGTTAACGTCAGCCAGAAACTGCAGGAACAGCAGCAGGAAAGGCAGATGCAGGCCATGACGGCGGCTGTCGCTGAGCATCAGGGGGCACTGCTGGATGATAAAGGCACCCCGTCGTATGGTCCCGCTGATGCGCAGGTGACGGTCGTCGAATTCTTCGATTACCAGTGTATCTACTGTGCCCGACTGGCTCCGGTGCTCCAGAAAGTCATGGCGGCCAACCCGGACGTGCGTTTTGTGTTCAAGGCACTCCCGATATTTGAGACGCGCTGGCCGGAATCCGGGCGTGCAGCGAAAACCGGGCTGCAGCTATGGTTGCAGAAAGGGGCTGAGGCCTGGCTTCACTATCACAACACACTGTATGCCACCGGCCATAACGAGGGCCGGCTGACGGATGACGATATCCGTGCGGCGGCAACCGCCGTGAATTTCGACGCCGGGCAGGCGGCTGATGTACAGGGCACGCTGGACGGAATTCAGACGCTGGCGCAGCAACTGGGCTTCAGCGGGACGCCTGCCCTGGTGGTACTTCCTTCTGCCGGGGCCCGTGCCGGCAGGGTGACCGTCATCCCCGGACTTACCCGCGCAGATACCCTGCAGAGGGCAATTAATACCGCCGCGGGTAATCCGAAACCGTAATCATCAGGCGCGGCCAGCCGGCCGCATGACACAGGCCAGGGACCGTGTCGCCCGGGGGCACAACGGTCCGGTCAGATAAGGAAAGAGCATGTCAGAAGACAACCGAGACAGTCAGAAAGAAAACGAAGAAGCCTGCGCAATTTTAAAAAGAGCGCTAAGAAACCTGGTGGGGCAGGGCATTATCCGTTCACGTGATGACCTTATCCGCATTCTTTCGGAGGAAAACTTTGAAATCACAGACGTTACAGCGCAAAGCATTACGCTGTGTGCGCCTGACGAACCTGAAAACCGGGTCACGCTGGACGGCTGGCTGTTCTCCGCCGGGTTCTCCCTGAGCGTCCCTGCTGACCACCCGGAGCTGTGGACCGTGTCCGGGAACACCACATCCGCCGGCGAAGGAGAGCACCCGTGAATACAACCATTCTGTGGTTTATCCTCCCGCTGATGGTCATGCTGGCGCTATTTTTCCGCGTGATAAAAGCGAACAGCCCTCAGTCTCCGTTCATCAGAACATTAAGGGAGGCGGGCATCCGGCCGGGAGAAACAGAGCATCTCATCGCCGGCGGCGTATTCCTGGCGCGTCAGGCACACTGGATGACGGACCGGGAAGTGAATTTTATTCAGGGGGTCAGTTTGGATATCGAAAATTATTGTACGTTAAGCTTGAATTTTCACCTGCAATATGGCTTTGTTGAATAAATCAGATTTCGGGTAAGTCTCCCCGTAGCGTGTTGTGTTTTCAGGCAATACGCACGCTTTCAGGCATACCTGCTTTCGTCATTTTGTTCAGCGCTCGTACCAAGGCCATAGCTTCTGCAACCTGACCATCGTAGTCACGCAGCGTCAGTGAACCTCCGAACAGCTGTTTTACCCGGTACATCGCCGTTTCAGCTATCGAGCGACGGTTATAATCTGTTGTCCATTTCCACCGCGCATTACTCCCGGTCAGCCGCTGATTGGCCACTGCACGGTTACGGTCTGCATATTCACCGGGCCAGTAACCCGCGCCTTTTCGGGGAGGGATAAGCGCGCTGATTTTCTTACGCCGCAGTTCATCGTGACAGAGCCGGGTGTCGTAAGCGCCGTCTGCCGCTGCTACCCTGATTTTTCTGTGAGTCTGCCGGATAAGACCCGGGAAGGCTTCTGAGTCCGTTACGTTGCTCAGCGACAGGTCTGCGCAGATGATTTCATGTGTTTTGCTGTCAACTGCCAGATGCAACTTTCGCCAGATACGACGGCGTTCTTTGCCGTGTTTTTTGACTTTCCATTCGCCTTCACCAAAGACCTTCAGCCCGGTGGAATCAGTCACCAGATGTGCGATTTCACCCCGGGTGAACGTTTTGAAACTGACATTAACCGACTTTGCCCGCTTACTGACACTGGTGTAATCCGGGCTGCGCAACGGAACATTCATCAGTGTAAAAATAAAATCCTGTGCAGCCCGCAGGGTCAGCCCGAATACGCGTTTAATGACCAGAACGGTGGTGATGGCGAGAGCAGAATAGCGCAGAGGTCTTCCCCGTGATGAAGGCGTTGCCGACTCATACCAGGCATGAATCGCTTCATCGTCCAGCCAGAAAGTTATGGAGCCACGGTTGATGAGGGCTTTGTTGTAGGTGGGCCAGTTGGTGATTTTGAACTTTTGCTTTGCCACGGAACGGTCTGCGTTGTCGGGAAGATGCGTGATCTGATCCTTCAACTCAGCAAAAGTTCGATTTATTCAACAAAGCCACAGGAATATATAAGCCCGGCCTGACCGGGCGTTGATAACGAAGAACAGGTAATGACTCCAACTTATTGATAGTGTTTTATGTTCAGATAATGCCCGATGACTTTGTCATGCAGCTCCACCGATTTTGAGAACGACAGCGACTTCCGTCCCAGCCGTGCCAGGTGCTGCCTCAGATTCAGGTTATGCCGCTCAATTCGCTGCGTATATCGCTTGCTGATTACGTGCAGCTTTCCCTTCAGGCGGGATTCATACAGCGGCCAGCCATCCGTCATCCATATCACCACGTCAAAGGGTGACAGCAGGCTCATAAGACGCCCCAGCGTCGCCATAGTGCGTTCACCGAATACGTGCGCAACAACCGTCTTCCGGAGCCTGTCATACGCGTAAAACAGCCAGCGCTGGCGCGATTTAGCCCCGACGTATCCCCACTGTTCGTCCATTTCCGCGCAGACGATGACGTCACTGCCCGGCTGTATGCGCGAGGTTACCGACTGCGGCCTGAGTTTTTTAAATGGCGGAAAATCGTGTTGAGGCCAACGCCCATAATGCGGGCGGTTGCCCGGCATCCAACGCCATTCATGGCCATATCAATGATTTTCTGGTGCGTACCGGGTTGAGAAGCGGTGTAAGTGAACTGCAGTTGCCATGTTTTACGGCAGTGAGAGCAGAGATAGCGCTGATGTCCGGCAGTGCTTTTGCCGTTACGCACCACCCCGTCAGTAGCTGAACAGGAGGGACAGCTGATAGAAACAGAAGCCACTGGAGCACCTCAAAAACACCATCATACACTAAATCAGTAAGTTGGCAGCATCACCCGCTTCCGGGTCATGATCGACCAGTACACTTATCATATGGGCGATACTATCAGCCTTTACGAATGACGCCGCCAGTTGGGTAGGGCGGATCCGGATGTAATGCAGAGTCGACTGTGGTGTTGAATGACCTGACCACTGCATCAGTTCATACAGTGACATGCCATGTGGCACGCTGGCAAGTGCAGTCAGGGCTGAAGCTCGTCCGCGGTGGCTGGTTATTGTGCCTTTGCTGTCTTCAACCGGCAGGCCGGCTCTGGCACAGAGAACAGGGATAACTGTGCGGTTAATCACATCGCTGCCCGCTGGTTTACCGCGATACTGGAAGAGATAGTGAACTTTTTCACCCGTGCGATCATCATGCAGTTTTGCCTGCTCTACGGGTCGGACATTCAGCCAGATATCAACGTATTTTTTTACAACGACAGAGACGGGTTTGACAAACGCTTTTGACGTTTTTCCGGCCGGAACATTAAGGTAACACAGTGTTCCGGCCGGAACGATACTGCCATCTTCCCTGATAATCTCTTCTGACTGAGGCGTGACGCATTCCATAGTCAGACGCAGGAGCTCATTCTGCCGCAGACCGGCATGGGTCCAGATAACTGCCATCGCCTGAAGCATAGACAGAGGATAATGAATGTCACTGAGCAGGTCCTCATGGCGCAGGTTCAGGCTGGCCCAGATGAGTTTGAGCCAGACGGGATCATCTATTACTCTCGGATTGACGCCTCGGCGAAAAAGTGGTGTGTCCGGTGTGAAGAGGTGGCGGGCAGGGCTGAACTTCAGACGTCCCCATCCCCAGAGTTCGAAGTCGCTCATAAAT
Source organism: Citrobacter sp. C1 (assembly GCF_014596895.2). Lineage (NCBI taxonomy): Bacteria > Pseudomonadati > Pseudomonadota > Gammaproteobacteria > Enterobacterales > Enterobacteriaceae > Citrobacter > Citrobacter sp. C1. The sequence continues at coordinate 98,623 of NZ_CP115036.1, read as the reverse complement.
CGCCGCAGTGAATAGATAAAATTTGCACGTGAATGGGGCATCATTGGTTCCCCGGAGCGTCTGGATTGTCGCCGCCCACGAACAGTACCCAGAGACAGTTCCCCCACCTTCATTCGGCCCACTGCGGCGATGAAACTGGCACATATCTCAATAGACCAGTCCGTTGGAGCCTTCACATCAGGATGTTCCTTTGCCAGCCACAGGCCGCAGCGAAGAATGAAGCTGTACTGATTTTCACGTGTCCTGGGACGCAGTACGGATGTCTCACGCCAGCGTCTGCACCATGCGGCCCATTCCGGACTGATATTTTCGACCGGCTTCTCATACCATTCAGTGTAGTTACGCATGCGTATAGGGTTTGCAATAATGCCAAGGGCCGCAAGACCATGGGAAATTTTCCCGAAGTGTCTTGAAACCTGCTCATCGTGGTGTTGTTGAGCCTGCCAGAGCAGTTTTTCGGTCATGTTTTCAAGCCGGGGATTATCATTGAGTAGCATCAGCAGGCCTAGGGGGGAGGATATTGCATGTCGCAGGTGCCGGGGCGCATAACCCAATGATATCAGTGCTTCCGACAGGCGGTTCAGCTGGTAACGGAACATTGCACTGCCGTAAATGGCGCTGGCGTAAAGCGACGGGGTGTCATCATGGGGGATCTGAAGCGGCGATGCGAAGGGACCGAGATGATATGCAAATGCCATCATAAGTGGTTTACCGCGATGATACTTATCAAACAGGGAGATCCACCGGTCCTTCTTCCAGTTCCAGCAGGGTTGCCCTGCATTCTGCATTTCAGTCAGCATCGCCATAATGACAGTGCGGGTAAGTTTACAGCTGGTGCCACTGTTGTTGGCGATATCCAGCAATGGTGTTATCAGGGAAGAGAGGGCGCCGGATCTGCCATAGTTGCGGGAGCGTTTATGGGGCGTACTTAGCGCTTCTTTTTGCTCAGAACTGAAGCCGACGTGCAGGTCATAATCTGTACGGCAAAAGGGGGCGCATATGAATTCTTTTTCACTCTTGTCTGTCATTATCTCTCTCCGGGCCGAACATGATGGCTGCGATTTTCCGGTCAGTCTCCGCAACAGTCATCGCCATTCTGGCCGCAAGATCTGTACCTGAAAGATGGATATATATCTGCGTAGTGCGCAGGTCCCTATGACCGGCATAGGTTGCGATTTCATGCAGCTTCCATCCCGCCCGGGCAAGGTGTGTCAGCCGCAGGTGACGAAAAGTGTGCGTAGTCAGATATGGCATGCCGGTCTTATCTCCCCACTCGCGAACCGTTTTACTCCAGCTCCAGTATGAAAGCGGTGAACCATAATTTCTGTCTGAAACCGAACGGAACAGTGCTCCGCCAGTAATACCCGTTTGCTTCAGGTTTCTGAGATGCGCTGCCAGAATCGGGGTAATTGCCGGACCGTAGCAAACCATCCGTTCGCGTTTGCCTTTAGTATTTTCGGCGCGGATCCGTATAAGCCTGTGGGCAGGATCGATATCTTCAATAGCTACATTCGTCACCTCATTGCGCCTGAGGGCACCATGATAGGCCAGCGCGAGCATCAGACGATCGCGCAGCGTTCCATCAGAGACATAATTGAGGAGGTGATACCACTGGCTGTCATCCGGAATTCGTGGCAGACGTGTTATTCGCTGAACCACCCCGCGGCCTGCAGAAGGCATGTCGGGTGTCCCTGCCCGGGGTAAAGGGGTCCGGCTAATCACCTCCATGTAAATCAGATAGTCAAACCACAGACGGATAGCAGAAAGGCGAAGCTGAAGCGTTGCGCTGGCTGCAGGATGAGGCATACCGGGTAACTGGGGGCGAATGTACGCAGCGATGTCTTCAAAGGTTGCCAGCTCAGGTGTTAATTTCCGCTGGCAGCAGAAGTGAAAGAAGTGAGTAAGTGCAGCGCGGTAGGCATGAATTGTCGCCGGTGACCTGCCGAGATCGGATAATAACCCCAACCATCGTTCTGCCAGTGAACTGGCGGGAGTACAGAATAAAGTGGTGAGCATTGTGTTCTCCTTTGTAACCAGGAATCCTGTTCAAAGTTTACACAGAAAATGTTGCATTCCACTTAACTTACTAAAGCTCATAATTGCTTGAAAAAGAATATATTTTCACAGGAAAACTTTCTTTTTTCATCTGGAACCACGGGGTGCCCATTTTGATCCAGGGTTCCGTGACCGTTCCGGGCGCAGTATTGCCGGTGACAAAACCGACGAATGGCTGCAACCCGCCTGCAATGAGATGTACCGCGTCCTGAAAAAAGACGCGCTGATGGTCAGCTTTTACGGCTGGAACCGCGTCGATCGTTTCATGGCTGCATGGAAAAGTGCCGGATTCAGTGTCGTCGGGCATCTGGTTTTCACCAAAACCTACTCGTCTAAATCGGCCTATGTCGGCTATCGCCATGAATGCGCCTATATCCTGGCGAAAGGCCGTCCGGCGCTGCCGCCGAACCCGTTACCGGATGTTCTGGGCTGGAAATACAGCGGCAACCGCCACCACCCGACCGAAAAACCTGTTACCAGCCTGCAACCGTTGATCGAGAGCTTCACACACCCGAACGCCATTGTTCTCGATCCGTTTGCCGGTTCCGGCTCCACCTGCGTGGCCGCCGTCCAGGCAGGGCGCCGTTATATCGGCATTGAGCTGATGGAGCAGTACCACAAAGCCGGAATTGAGCGCCTGTCAGCCGTGCAGCGCGCCATGCAGCGTCCGGCCGCCAACGACGTCTTTTATCCGGAGGCCGCGTAATGAACTATGCCGGACACGAAAAACTCCGCGCAGACGTGGCGGAGCTGGCCAACAACATGAGTGACCTGCGGGACGCGCTGAACGACATGGAGCATCGCTATCGCTTTGATTCCGAAGTGCTGACTGAACGCCTGTAGATCATCCTTTATCTCCGTATGGCATAACCCATCTGAATCCATTAAGCATGACAAAACCTTCTTTATAAATAGCACTTTCAGTAGTACTTGATGTAGAAAATTGATTAGCATTTGTGTTTTTACTTGATATCTACGTGATGTACTGATATTAATTAAAGCGTAAATTATCTAAAACTAGATTTTCAATATGTTATAGGTGGTTCAAATGCCAGGTACTAAGTGTGTTACTGTTCTTACTGCTCGTGGAATTACTGAGATTTTAAAAACAGGTGGTAGCAAAGCCTGGAGACTCAATGCAACCCATGCAGGAAAATGTTCGTATGTTGTTTGCGTTCAGAACTCGAAGATTGATTGGGGAACCCAGGAGGCAAAGCATCACCATGCTTTTATGATTGGCCGTATTTCTGGGATTAGCAGGATTCCAGACCATCCCAAGAAGCGTTGGATAATCAACATTGATTCTTATGCTGAGATTGATATCCCTGACCAATGGGATGGAAACCGGAATCCGGTTTCTTACCGAAACCTTGAGGATATGGGGATAGATCTTGATACTCTCGATTTTAAACCTGTTGGTCATATTGTATCTGGAATAAAACAGACTAGTGGTGACGAATACGATGAGTATGAAGAAGTTGATGTCAGCGATAGACCTTTAAGCCTGAAAGAAGCTAAGGCTGGTCTAGCACTTCATTTTGGCGTCAATGAGGATGACATTCAGATCACTATTAAGGGGTGACCTTTATGGAATCATTCTCTGTTGAGCATTGGTTACCACAGGCTACTGCTGGAGATAGTCAGGCTAGATTTTATTTGGGGAAGATATTCTCATGCGGGCTGGGTGTTCATCAGGATTATAAGCTGGCTATATACTGGTTTCAGCTTGCAGCGGAGCAAGGCCATGATGATGCCCAGTTTAATCTTGGGTGGGTATATCATTTGGGGTTAGGTGGATATAAACATGTCCAAAAAGCGTCTGAATGGTATCAGAAGGCCGCTCTGCAAGGTCATGCAGAGGCTCAGTTTCATCTAGGAAGGCTGTATGCTTTCTCTGATTTAAGAAATGATGGGCTTGCAGTTGAATGGTTTCTCTGTGCCGCGAAGCAAGGCTATAGTAGTGCGCAATTTAAACTTGGCTGGATGTATCATCTCGGTATGGGCGTTGAGCAAAGTGACAGGCAGGCTTTCCATTGGTTTATTCGGGCTGCTGAGCAAGATCATGCAGGGGCTCAGGCATCTCTTGGTGATATGTATAAGCATGGGTGGGGAGTCGAGCAAGACGAAACGATGGCACAGTATTGGTTTCGACTCGCAAGAACAATGCCATAGCATCAAGCCCGCCCTGCGGGCTTTTTTATGTGTCAAGGCTAAGTAGAGATGTCCGGGGTAGGGCAAAGTTCAAATGTCCTTTGGAAATGACAGGTGGTGTCATTCTGGTGAAGAAAACGGTTTGGCCGTAGGCGCTCTACTGATAGAAAATGTGTGCTGGCCCTCCACCAGAAAGATACTGTTGCAACAAATATCGCCCGGCAACTTAATATTGCTCGCTCCACGGTTTATAAAATTCTCGAAGAGGCGAAGACTATATTAAGCAGTCACATTGTCTTAACGTAAGATTTCATGCCGCCGAGCATCGAAGTCCTGATACCGTACGGTAAACATTAAGGTCTGTTTATATGAAATTGTATTTTTCGGTAGGAGTAGATCCGTCAAGTCAAGTAACTGAAAATCTGCCGGTCCATTCTCCTGCACGCACGGTATCTTTTTGAATGAGGGAGAGTGTACAGGCAGACTCTCCCCATTTTGTTGTTCAGAACTATAGATCCTGGGCTGTTGGTCTGAAAATAATTTCGTTAATCCCCACATCTTCTGGTTCACTGATTGCAAAAGCTACCATGCGGGCATAGGTTTCCGGCGGAACACCGACTTTACCGACATACTCCTGGTTTACAGCCTGAATATCTTTATCGCTAATATGCTCAAGTAACTCTGTCGAGACGGCACCTGGAGATATAATGGTTGCACGGACGTTATAAGCACAGGTCTCCTTTCTTAGCCCTTCAGTGAGTGCTCGTACCGCATATTTTGTTGCAGAATAAACGGCAGATGCGGGAAAAACCAGGTGGCCTGCAATGGATGCCGTATTGATGATGTGCCCCGATTTCTGGGCTTTCATGTAAGGCAGTGCAGCAGCAATGCCGTGCAGAACACCACGGAGATTAACATCAATCATCTGATTCCACTCGCTGACCTTTACCTGGTCAAGCGGTGACAGTGGCATCACACCGGCATTATTAATCAGTACATCAATACGTCCCCATTGGCTAACGGTAGTATCAACGAGCTTTTTAACATCGTCTTCGCGGGTGACATCTGTTGCGATGGCCATCGCGGTCCCACCTTGCTCGTTAATTTCTTTCGCAAGCGCATCAATACGACTTGAGCGGCGGGCTGCAAGTACGACTTTGGCGCCCTTTGTAGCCAGGTGCCGAGCCGCCGCTTCACCCATACCGCTTGAAGCACCAGTTATTATAATTACTTTATCTTTAATATTGTTTGTCACTTTGCTTCCTTATTTCGGCATCAATTACAGCTGCACCATAAAAGTCATCGGTGGTGAGTTATTCAACCCAGCTCTGTAGCCAATACGCGTAGATACATTTAACGGATGTTGAACCAGCCAGTCGTTTCTTCAATTACGCGCCAGAGTTTCTGGGGTATAGCTAGTTGATCTGCGTCAGATGCAGCAATATTGAGAGCAATTTTTCCTTCAGCTTTACCCTCTGCAAACTTAACCCAGTCTGGGTTCATCACCATACCCTGACCTACAGCAGTCAAAGATACCCCTGCTTTAACAGCATCCTCGGCTTGCTCTGGTGTTCGCAACTGTCCGGCAACAATCAGAGGTATACGTCCGGTCAGATGATCGCGCACGATTTCGATGACTTTCGGGCCATTCGGTGCATCAACGGGTCTGGCTTCAAGTGCATTACCGAGTGATACATGAAGATAATCAATACCTTCCTCGACCAGGCGGTCAACCAGCTGAAGCGAATCATCAATGCGCAACCCATCTTCGTAATGCTCATCCAGTGAAATGCGGTATCCCATCAGGAAGGGATGGGTTGCATGCTCAGCAATCGTTTTACGCACACTCTCGATGACGCTGAGTGGGAAACGCATACGGTTTTCAAGAGAGCCGCCCCATTGATCTTCTCTTCGGTTGGAATGAGGTGAGAAAAAGTTCTGAAGTAAAAAACCATGAGCACCATGTAACTCAACACCATCAAATCCGGCTTCTATGGCACGGCGAGTTGCTTCACCGAAAGCCTGAATAACCGTTTCGACTTCAGTGCATGTAAGTTCGCGAGGGGTCACGGAAGGTGCGAAAGGACCGGCGTCACCGGGAATAGCGCTTGCAGCTACAATATCCGAAACCAGTTTAGGGCTGGTTTTCACACCTGCATGGAATATTTGTAAGATTGCCGGTGCTCCACCGCTTTTAGCAGCAATAGCAAGGCGCTTTAAACTGGGAATAAATTTGTCGTCATACGCAGCAAACTCTCCCGTAAACCCAATGCCGTTTTCCTGAACATGTGTACAGCCAGTAATGACCAGCCCGATGTCCTGAACGCGTCGACGATAATATGCTTCTTCCTCATAAGATACCGTGCCGTCATCATTACCCGACCAGGTCGTCATCGGGGCCATCACAATACGGTTGCGCAGCGTCACACCTTTTCCAAGTGGAAATCTTTCAAGTAGTGGAGTTTGTTTCATGGAAAGTCATACCTATGCGAGATTTTTCTTGAAGAAAGGAGCCAGCTTACTCGCTGCAACCGTTGCACCCTGACCATCATAGAGGTCCATATGTGTTGCACCCGGAATGATATGCAGCGTTTTTTGGACAGAGGCCGCAGTGTTGTGTAATTCCTGGCTGTGCCAGAGCGATCCTGCTTTACTACCGGCTACAATCAGTAGTGGTTGTGTTAAATAGACATCAGCCCCTTCAAATCCGGTGAAAGACGCCAGCGTACTGATACTTGTCATCAGCATTTGATTGGTAGAAGTCGGATATTTTCCGCGTTCGGTCAGATAGTAGTCCGCAGCTTCCTGAAGATCTTTTGGTGCACTGGTATCACCCAATTTGGGTACATAGTTGACATAAACCGGTGCGCCGCCCGCTGCTTCTGCTGTACGCTGTTTAGCAACAGCATCCAGAGTCGAAATGAGTTCAGATTCAGATGTTGTTCCCTCCCAGCCTTTACGGGTCGCCGCTCCGACATCCACGGCACTGACTGTTGCCAGCGCTTTGATTCGACGTTCCGTCATTGACGCTTTAACCGTGATACCACTACCTGCACAAACACCTAATGCGCCAATGCGATTATTATCGACATAAGGGAGAGTCGTCAGGTAATCGACTGCGCTATAGAAATCGACAACGCGTTTCATGGGATCATCGATAAAGCGCGGTAATCCGCCACTGGCCCCCTGATGGGAGGCATCAAACGCCAGAGTGACAAATCCTTCTTTAGCCAGTTTTAGGGCATAAAGGCCAGCAGTCTGTTCCTTAACGCCACCACCTGGGTGGACAACGACAATAGCAGCGTATTGACGGTTTTCGCTGAAATCCGGAGGGACGTAGACGTTTCCGGACATCATTATTTCATTGTTCCGGAACAGGACGCTGCTGACTGTGACGCCATCTACGTGTGTCGTGGTGCCAGATGTACGAGGGGTAGGTGAGAGCAGGGCTGAAGCATGACCCGCCATCAGTAATCCTGCTGAGGCCACTGAACTCGTCAGGATAAAATTACGGCGACTTAACCCACCTGTTTTTTTACTCATTGCAAGACTCCTTCATATACATGATGGCGGCCCTGGCCGCTGAAAGAACATGGATTGTTTCAGCGGCCATCTTAATCTCTTTAGTATTGAGAAATTAGATGCTTAATTTCGCATGGGCTTAGAAGGAGGTTTTATTAATAGGGTTATAAGTAACTGAGTTCGATATGGACCAGGAAAAACAGTGCTCAAAGGTTATGGGGCACGGAGTGCTTCGAGCACAAGTGCAAATGCCGGAGAATGTTGTAGACGGCTGGGATAGTAAAGATGATAGGGAGGGCGCGGTGGACACCAGTCAGTAAGCACCTGGACTAACATCCCGTTTTCAAGGTAGTTCTCCACGGAATCTAGCGGCAGATAAGCAAGTCCCAGCCCATCTAGAGCGGCCTGCCTCATCATATTTATTGTGCTGAAAGTCGCTCGTCCATCAATACGGACCTTAATTTCCGTCTCATCCTTACGAAACTCCCAGGTATAGAATCCGCCATGAGTGGGCAGGCGTAATCTGATACAGCTATGATCTTTTAAATCACGAGGCGTTACCGGATGGTTTTTTCGCTTGAAATAAGAGGGCGCTGCGACCACTGCAAAACGGAAATCCTTGGCAAGAGGCAGGGAAACCATATCCATATCGACCTGTTCGCCCAACCGAACGCCAGCATCATAACGTTCAGCGACAATATCTTTAAGTCCGTACTCGCTGATAATTTCAATGTTGATATCGGGATACTCAAGCATCACCGGGGCGAGTTTAGGCCAGAGAATTGTATCGGCTGCATGTTCAACGGCAGTAATACGCACAGTACCGGCTGGTTTTTCTCGCAATCCGCTCAGCGCAGCTATCTCACTTTCAATTTCGTCAAAATGGGGTCCTATACGGGAAAGTAGCCGCTCGCCAGCTTCAGTCACAGAAACGCTACGCGTGGTACGGGTAAGAAGACGAAGACCAAGGTCAGCTTCTAGAGTCCTCACCGTGTAGCTCAGCGCCGACTGTGAGACACCTAACTGAGCGGCCGCTTTTGTGAAGCTTTTTGCTCGGGCTACTGCGATAAAAGCTTGATAATCGTTTACATTTTTACGACGCATTTATTAAACCAGTTTCTAAGTGAGGCATCATTAGAGGCATTAACAAAATAATCCGGATAAAGGCAATTTGTCCATCATTAATGCCTGGCAAATAATGTTGGGTTACGTTTGTTTCTTCCCAAATATATCTTCAGAGCGTGACTGAAGTTTCACCAGAGCATTGAACATATCGTCCTGATCAAGGGAGCGCTGAGATTTCTTCGTCGTGGGGGCTTTACGCCTGCGTGAAGGACCGTCGCCGGATGGAACGGACTGCGACCGGTTATTATCCCGCTCGGCCTGGACCAGCTGCGCCATTTCCAGGGCCCGCCCCAGACGTTTGTTGTCCACAATGGCCCCCTGATCGATTTCAGAAAGCTTGTCATAGGTGGAGTAGGGAAGTGATACGCCATTAAGCCGAAGCTCTTTATGTCCGTCAGGGTAATGCCAGACATCGATGTATTTACCAATCGCCCGACGACTGAATTCTCTATCTTCAATTAGATAAAGGACTTTGTCGTACTGCACTGTGAGTGATTTCGACACTTTACGAGCTTCACGCCAGTTAAAGACCATATCAAGGTCATCATCGACATCCAGTTCCCGATGAACATCAAACGCCTGGCGAGGCGCTTTTGCGAAACGCCGGTTGTAATCGTTCATGAACTCCTCGGCAAATGCGTTCGCAGCTTCCCTGGTACTTATGCCCTGGAGCCTGAGCTCCTTGACCAGCCGGTCCTGAAGCGTCAGGTGTGCCCGTTCAACGCGGCCTTTGGCAGCACTGGTTTCTGCACAAATGGTCTGAATGTTCAGCTCATGCATCGCACGGCCAAACTGGGTTTCGCCGTCGCCGCCGGTTGCATTTTTATTGTTGATCCTGAATACGCTGGCTTTGTCGCTGTACAGCGCCAGCGGTTTGCCATGTTTTTCAATATAGCCTCGGGTTGCTTCAAAATAGGTGAAAGTAGACTCAGATTTCACGAAACGAAGCTGCATTAAACGACTGGTTGCGTCATCGACGTAAACCAGTGCCGTACACTTAGGTCCCCGGTTTTCAAACCAGTGATGGTCGCAGCCGTCGATTTGTATGAGTTCACCGGCACAGGCACGGCGGTATCGCGGCTGCTGAATTTTTGGCGCACGTTGCTTACGTGGGACCCACAGACTGGCCTGAGTCATCAGCTTACGGATGGTTTCTTTAGAAAGATGAACGCCGTGAACCTCAGACAGTTTTTCACAGGCCAGCGTCGGACCGAAATCGTTATAGCGCTCGCGAATAATATTCAGCGCGTATGCGGCCAGTCCCTGAGGCAGCTGGTTGTTACTGGATTTACCACGGCGGCGGCTGGTCATGCCAAGCGGACCATCTTCACGATAACGCGCAAGCAGACGGCGGCACTGACGGTCGGAGATACCAAGCCGCTGAGCTGCCATCTGTGTTGTCAGACGCCGGTCGATGACGTCCTGAATTATCTTGAGTCGGTTAACTTCATCCAATGTGAAAAACTCCGTTGCGAGAGCCGTCATGGTAATCCTTACTTGATTATACACGCCGGACATCTTAACTTAGTCCAGAGCGGACATTACAACTTTGCTACTACATTATGTCTGCGCATAATGCGGCGTTATGGTAAATAGCCTATGCTAATGTCCGCTAAGAGCGAAGAGCGGACGTTAGTAATTCTTTTAGACAATCTTCCAGGGAGGTTATGATAAAGATAAACAGCTACAAAGGGAGTGGGCATGACATTGTTTGAGGAATGTAAGGAGCTGCTCAAGGCAGATTTCGATGTTGTGGAAGGGGATGATTTGAGCATGGTAATGGATATTTTTCATCAATATCCATGGCATAGCGGCAATCTCATATGGTCAGAAATGGATTTCTGCGATTATGAACTCACTCATGAGATGTTTAATGGGAGCGACTTAGGCAATGAAACTGTATTTGTCATAGCGGATGATGCCGATGTGCCCGTGTTCAGAACCCATCTACAACTCATTGTCGATAATATCTACGATGTCATCGCCATATCACCTAACCTATTTATTTTTAACGATAAGATAATGATTAAGCCTCTATTTCCTCATGATTTTATACGGTTTAGTCTGCGAAAGTGATGAGCAGAAATACTGACCTGCTCTCTGTTGATCAACTCAGACTGTTGTTAGCAGTGTCCGCTTCTGGCACAGGCTGTGTAAAAACTCGGTTTTTTCAGTATCTGAGGACTAACACCAGCAGGGATGCAAGATATTCCTGATATGGGCTGTATTCGCAGTGATTTGTATGTTGAGGCAAAACGAGACTTTGTGGCTTGATATGGAGTACTAATGGCCAGTTATTAGGAGTTAAAGCGGCCACTGCCGCTAGCTGCATCGTTCTCGCAGCTTAATGGCCAATCCTTCGGCCCCCCAGATGGACATCATCCTCTTCAGGTTATAAGCCAGTACATGCAGACTGATTTCTGTGCTGACGTTTTTAAACCGTTGCGTCAGGAAGTGAGTCGCTCCCATCCACATCTTAATTGTCCCGAACGGATGCTCTACCGTTTGCTTTCGCACGACAGCTGTTTGTGGCGATGCATTAAGCCTGGCTTGCATGTCTTCCATTTCTGCTTCATGAACCCAGCGCCTTATACGCCTCGGATCGCGTTTTGATGTGGTGCACCTTGACCGCTGACTGCAATCGCGACAGGCAATATTGTTAAAGTACATTTGCTGTTCTAAACCATCCTCAACCATCGTAAATCGGTTCTGAAGTTCTTCACCCATCGGGCAAATATAAATATCTTTTTCCTGGTCATATTTGAACAATGAACGATTGAAAAGACCTTTACGGTCAGCGCCAGAGGTATCGCCTTTTGGTACTAAGGCTACGGCACCTAAGTCCTGCGTTGCTTTAATATCTCCCCGGCTGTAATAACCTTTATCAGCCAGTACGGTAATATCCGCTTTGCCAACTGCTTCCTGCGCTAATTTGGTCACCGCTGTTAGCTGACCACGGTCTGGTGTATTCGTTACTTCATGCGCAACAATCAGGTGATATTTAGCATCAACGGCAGTCTATTAGACGTCAACTACCTTGGCCGGTACGCGTCAACTACTCTGGCCGCCTTTGAGTTATTTCTTAGCTGACTGCTGGGTGACTGCTTTTGATGTTTTCTTTCTGTAACTTTCTCCTGTAACTTCGAAGATATACCCGTGGTGGATCAGCCTGTCTGCCGCTGCCACCGCCATTGTTTCGTCCACGAAGATACTGCCCCACGTGCTGAACGGATGGTTACTTGTGATGATCAGGCTTCCTCTTTCGTACCGGTGCGCGATAAGTTCGAACAGCACGCCCGTTTCCGCGTTATCCCGTTTGACATAGCCCAGGTCGTCTATCACTATCACCCGGTAGCGATCCAGCTTCAGAAGCATCTCGTTCAGCCTCAGCAACGACCGGGCTTTACGCAGTTCCTGCAGCAACTCGCCGGCGCTGTAGAACCGGACCCGGTGGCCCTGGCTCACTACGCCGTCCGCGATCGCTGCGGCAAGGTGGCTCTTGCCCAGACCGCTGGCACCGAACAGCAGGACGTTCTCCCCGCTGTCCACCCAGTCCGTCGTTTCACACAGCTGACGCACCTGTGCGGCATTCAGCTCCGGGACCTGGCCGAAGTCATATTCGGCCAGCGTTTTCCCCACCGGCAACCGCGCATCTTTTATATACCGCCGCAGCCGTTCGCTTTCCCTGTGCGTCGCCTCTTCACTGCAGAGTGACAGCAGATAACGCGAAGGGGTCCACCCTTCGGCCAGCGCGCGTTTCTCCTGGCTGTGCCACTCGGTGGCTATGCGCGTCAGACGTAACCTCCTGAGCAACCTTTCAAGCGTATGGATATCGGTCACTGCAGGCCTCCTTTACGCATCAGGTTGTCATAACCCTGCAGGCTGTGCTGAACCAGTTTCCCGTCCGGCAGCGGCCGTTTATCTTTCACGCCCAGCCAGTTGAGCAGCTTCTGCAGATCCGGCTCTCCTGGCTCCAGCAGCAGGTGGTTCAGCCCTTTCGCGACCGCTGATATGTCTTCCCGCTCTGCCGCCAGCTTCAGGGCATTAACCATCAGGCGACTCGCCAGCTGAGGAGCAAGACGTGAACACATCCGCTGCCATAGCTGCCGCCATTCATCATCCGGCAGGATGTCGTTACGCAGTGTGGCGTGGTAGAACGCCCCGGGTTTCATGACAAGACTACCGATCACGTGCCGGAAGTTGATACTGCGGGCCCGCCGTTTACCTTTCGGGGCCCGGACCCGCTGACAGCTCATGACTTCATCGCTGCCAACGTAACAACTCAGTCTGTCATCCCACAGACGAACCTTCAGCATCTGTCCAATAAGTCTGGATGGCACGCTGTACACAACGTGCCGGACGTTGATGGTACTACTGCTGCTGACCCGGACGGACAGCTCCTCGTAGTCAGCACACCGCCGCTGAGGAAGGGGCTTCAGAAGTGCCAGCTCCTGACGGACTAGATCCTGATTGCGCTGGTTATGGCGCAGCACCTGCTGTGTAACGAACTGGCGATACTCATTCAGGGAACCGAAGTCGTTATTTCCGCGCAGCAGCAGGGCCTGCCGTATACGCTCCTTGAGGTGTCCGTGAGCCGACTCCACTGAACCATTCTCATGGCCCCGTCCGCTGTTATTGCGGGAGGGGGTCATGCCGTAGTGTTCACACAACCCGGCATAGCGCGCTGTCTGATCCCGGTGGTCTTCCTCGCTCAGGTTTTTCCATGCTGCGGCCAGACTGTCTGTACGGTGCTCTGCTGGTACACCGCCCAACTGACCCAGCGCCTCCTGCAGCCCTTCGGCCAGAGCGGTGAAGCTCTCGCCGCCGGTGACAACCCGCATCCAGCTCCAGCGACTCCATTCAAGGCGGAAGTGGAAGAGTTTGTGTTCCAGCGGGCAACCGTTAATGGTGATAACCGTGCCTTTCAGCTGGGTAAAATCTGACAGCGCCCGCATTCCCGGCAGATGCTCCTGGCGGAACATGATCTCCCGTTCCCCACCGTGGCAGGCTTTCCAGGTACGGATACGGCGCTGTAGCGTCCTGCGCACCTTATCGGGATACTGGCCCGGATATTTATCCTGCAGATATTCGAGAACCGTTGTCGGCGAGATCTGCGGACGGGAAGCGAGTAAGGGAAGCACATCACTGAGCCAGACCGCTTCCAGAGGATCCTGACGTGTCCGCCAGTGTCGCTCACCTGATGATTGCCACTGCCCTTTTTCAATACGTCGTCCGGAGCGAACAGAGATGCCGGTGGTGGCCGCAGCGGCTTTCTGGGTAAGACCTTTATTACGTTGAGCCATGTAAAAACTGACCTGTCTGGTATTCAGCGTCACAACCTCTCCCTGGAAAGAAGAAACAGGACGCTCAGATTACAAACAGGCCAGAGTAATTGTCGCGATGCGGACGGGGTAATTGTCGCCTAATAGGCAGTCTGAACGTTATAGCTCACCTGGCGGTTAACATTGTTTATCTTCATTAACCGGGAATCAGGATCTGTCAGTGACAGCTGCTTATCAGGGTGCTGCACAACGGCCTGCTGAATTTTCTTGAGTTCTTTCAGACGCTTTTGCAGCCATGCCAGTTTCGCAGTTGTTAAACATGCATTTTTTTCGGGCTCCGCAGCCTTGTCAGCTTCATCGAGCTTATTCAGGTAAAGAGCAATACTTTGCTCAACCCTTTCAATGTGGCCTTTTGTTTTCTGGGGCGTGAAATTGTTCGATTTGCTGTTTACCGCCTTGAACTTACTACCATCAATGGCAACCACCACATCGGTGAACATCTGCATCTGCCGACACAGATCAATGAAAGTGCGGCAAGCATTTTTGATGCCTTTACCATTGTTTTTTCTGAAGTCTGCAATGGTTTTAAAATCAGGTGTTAATCGTTCAAGTAACCACATCAATTCAACGTTACGATGGGCTTCTTTCTCTAACCGGCGGGATGACTGGATGCGGTTCAGGTATCCATAAATGTAAAGCTTCAGCATGGTTGCGGGATGATATCCAGGCCGCCCGGTTTGCTTTGCATTAACGCGCTCAAAGCCAAGTGTATCAAGCTGTAGTTCATCAACAAAGACGTCAATAACTCTGACAGGGTTGTCTTCTGTGACAAAATCATCCAGCACTTCAGGGAGCAACGTCACCTGATGTCTGCCTTGACCTTTGATATGTTGAGTCATACCTGCACCCGCTTTATTTAATCGTATGATTCTAATTTTATTAAATAAAGTAAGTTTCTGCATTGGTTTATCAAGAATGGTTGATCATATAAAACCACTACTTAGACCAAAAAGTGATCAGTAGTTTTCACACAGCCTGGGCACATAGCTGACCGTGACCAAATGAAGGAAGTCGGTTCCCTCCACCTTTCTGCCGCCTCAAAGGCGGCTGTTCTCCACGCCGTGCCTTCACGCTAACCCGGCCGCTGCGGCCACAAGGGTTCACTTCGTCTCTGTCCTCACCCGTTCGCACCCTTCACGGCGCATTCAGCCCGTGAAGGGCTTGCGCTGCGGCTTGCGGCATCGCCCCTGCGCCCTCCGCTTTACGCCGGGTTTTTGTGGCGGCACGGCGCAACAGGGTGCCGTATATCAGAGAGGAGAGTGCCATGTCCCGTTTTATCCTGGGTGACTGCGTGCAGGTCATGTCCCGTTTTCCGTCGCGAGCAGTGGATTTTATTCTGACCGATCCGCCGTATCTGGTCGGCTTTAAGGATCGCACCGGCCGCACGCTTGCCGGAGACAACACGCCGGAATGGCTGCAACCGGCCTGCCATGAGATGTATCGCGTGCTGAAAAACGACAGCCTGATGGTGAGTTTTTACGCATGGAACCGGGCTGATTTATTTCTGAATGCCTGGAAAACGGCTGGCTTCCGGATTGTCGGGCATATCGTTTTTGCCAAATCCTATACTTCCAAATCGACATTTGTGGGCTATGCCCATGAAAGCGCCTACCTGCTGGCGAAGGGGAGGCCACAGACGCCGGACCGTTCCATCCCGGACGTGATCCCCTGGAAATATACGGGCAACCGCCACCACCCGACTGAAAAACCGGTGCAGAGCCTGCGCCCGCTCATTGAATCCCTGACCCGACCGGGCGCCATTGTTCTGGACCCGTTCGCCGGCAGCGGCTCCACCTGCGTGGCGGCCGCCGAAGCCAGCCGGCGCTATATCGGCATCGAGATGCTTGAGCAGTATCACGCCGCGAGCGTTCGTCGCCTGGCTCAGGTTGAACGGGCGAGAAGGATGCCGGCGGCCAATGATGCCGGCTTTTATCCCGATTATCCGGAGGCGGCATGAACTATCCGGGACTGGAAGCCCTGCGCGCGGACGTTGCCGCGCTCAGCAACGCCATGTGTGACGTGCGGATGCTGCTGAACCGTCTTGAATCGCAGCACCGGCACGACGCGGCCACGCTCTCTGAACGTATGGCCGCGCAGACCCTGCGCCGGATAAACACCCTTTTACTGGAAGCGTACCGCGAAGCCCTGGTGCTGGACGAAACCTTTCAGGACTGACTGACCACGCCGGGTAATGGCCCGGCCTGTTAAACCAAAAAGAGAGAAGGCAATGTACGGAACCCGTGAAGAACTCTGTGTGAAGCTTGAAAACATGTTCGCTTTTGACGAACCCCTGGTCCTGCTGGTCTGGACGGAAGAGGGGGTTAGCGTGGCCTGCCGTGAAGCCCGGCCTGAACCGGATGAGGCGGAAACCCGCGCCGTGATGAAGGCGATCGGCGAGATGAAAATGACGGAGTACCGCCAGAAGGGAGTAAGTAATCTGACCATCAGCAACCTCCTGAACCGTCAGCGGGAAACGGTAAACAGACAGGTGAGTGTCCCGGCGGCACTCCTGGTCAGTGTTCTGCGTAACTATGAGTGTGAGCTGGAAAACCGGATCGGAATGGCCTGGGAAGCCGGACGGCAGGAGCCGGAATCCGTCAGGGAGGCGCTTAAAAACGTCCACGCTTTACAGGAGGTACTGGCAGCCTGAAAGAGGGCCGGGGTAATGCCCCGGCAACCGATGGCCATCCACTGCGAAAAAGGATGTCAGTGCCTTCCGCTTTTATCCGCCGCAGCCCGCCGGGCCACGTCGGGACGAAAAAATCCCCTGCAGCTGCGTGCGGTGACGGCATACGCCGTGACTTCACTGTAGCCCGGCCGCATCGGCCACAAGGGTTCGCTTCGCCTCCGTCCTCACCCGTTCGCACCCTTCACGGGCATTCAGCCCGTGAAGGCTTTGCGCTGCGGCTTGCGGCGTCGCCCCTGCGTCCTCCGCTTTTCGCCGGTCTGTCGTGTCGTCACGGCGATGCCGGAACCGAGAATATGTTAACCGTGGAGGATGTATGAACCAGACCCTGACCCGTTGTGATGCCGTCCGTCTTGAAGGCGCCCAGAGACTGACCTTTTTACCTGATGTGTTTGGCGGCGACTTTATCACGTCCGAGGCCTCCGTTTATGCCTATGCCAGCCGCTATTGCCCCGAATATGTTGGTGGATTCTGGCATTTTTACCGCCTGCCGGACGGGGGCGGGTTTATGGCTCCGGACGTGGAAAGCATGACCCTGTGCAACCCGGAAAACTGGTTTGAGCAGACCGTCAGCGGGGAAGTGGCAGGGATCATCCTCACGGCACTGGTGCTGAATCACCGCAGCTGGCACCACAGCAACCACGACCGGGAGGAGCTGTGCCGGCACTTCTGCCGCCGTCATGAACAGCTGATGAACTTCATTGATGCCCACCCGGAAAGCGCGACTATGTGGCGTGCACTGGACTGATCTACCGCGGGCGGCGTGCCGCCCGGACACATATGCGCGAAAATGCTGCATGTCTTTTTATACAGGAGTGACATCTGGCAGCGGCGCGGTAAACTGTTTAAAAAAACACAGGAATAAATGCCATGCAGATCAAAGTGGAAGTGAACGGCCTCGTCTACGACAGCCAGGATAAAGCCTGTAAATGTATTCTGACCGAAAGCCAGGGGAAGGTGTACGCCTTTCTTCAGGTACTGGACGGGTCTGTCAAAAAACAATACTGGGGGGAATACAGCCACGCTAAGCCAGAAGCCTCTGTCAGGGCAATACTGCTAAATGGCGGCAAGTGGCCCAATCTTCCTCACTGAAAAAGAGGCCGCGCAAGCGGCCTTTTTCTTTAGCTGTATTATGCCTGTTCCTGCCAGCGCGAATGGTGTGGCGTCCGGTCGTTACGTAGCCCATGTGACAGGAATGCTGAACTGCGGCGCCGCCTGTTCGCGCGCTGAAAACCCTGTCATCCCTTCGGGCTGACGGGCTGCAGTGACAGCGCCTGCGGCGCTGCACCTTCGCCCGGAGTCCGGAATAGCATCAGACTCATGCAGGACAACCATGCCAGGGTAAAAACCAGGCCGTATCTGCCGGAAGTCATGTTGTATGCTGATCTGCAGGGTGCGGTGGCCAGCTGGTTCCGTTTGCCCGGGTTAACGGGCAGGCACGGGCTGTGAAACCCGATCAGCAAATTCTCCGGAATATTACACATGGCCCCCTTCGGCTCCTGACCCGCTGCGCGGTCCAGTCGTCGAGCCCCACTCCGCCAGGGCCGCTGCTGCGCACCGGCCGGTCTCCGCCGAATCCCTTCGGGGTTCGTGCTTCGCTAGGGTCTGATGGCGAAGGTCAACCCCCCGGCTCACAGCGACCGTGCCGGTCGCGTCGCCTCCACCGCGCCGGCTGATGCCGTCGCTTTAATGCCGCCACGCCGTTCCGACGTGTCGGGTGCGTGCATCCTGTTCCCCCGGTGAGGCCATCACCCTGTGCGTCCTCCCGCGCAGGGCTGGTCGTAGCACCGTCGGGTCGTCATCCAAGGGGTGAAATGCACGCCGTCAGAAACTTTTTGCGGGCAAAAACTTTCCGCCGCCGCCCCTTTCCTTCCGCCCTTCGCCGTTGCTCCTTTGCCCTTTGCCGCGAGAGAACTCACCAGGGAGATGGACAACCATCACCACAGGAGAAAACCAGGATGCACACACGAAACGTCAACGTCAACACCGCCGCTCAGGAATCTACCGGAAGATGGGTTTTGTCTTTTCCTGAGCCTCAGACAGCCCGCCTTATCGCTGTTCACGGGAAGCAGGTCAGCTACGCATGGAACGTTCTGGAAGATTTGAAAGCGGCGGGGGCGTCTTATGCCCGTCGAAACATTCTTGCCGATATGTTCCGTCGTCCAGGCGTGAAGTAGTCCGTACGCGCGGTAATTATCGGGCCGGGTAGCCGGCCTTAACCAGGAGAAGGAGAAAAAAATGCAGAACCTGAAAACTGCCCTGACGGGTAAAAAAGTTGGAGAGAGCCGCGACATGGTGAAGCTGCTGCGCATTCAGGCCACCGACACCCATGTGGTGGAGTTCGACAACGTGGACACCCGTTTTAACGACTGCAACAACTGGCAGGTCATGGCAGAGGGCAAGCGCGTCCTCTTCAGCAACCGTATGTATGAGCGTTTTTCTGACATGAAATCCGGCGTACTGGCAACGATCACGGTCTGCGAAAACCGCGCGTCAGCCGCAGATATCGCCATGCTCGAGAGTGCGAAAGCCATGATGCAGGTTCTCGACAGCTATCCGTCTTTTGCAGCACTGGCTGCGCACCCGAAACGCATCACTGATTAACCGGGAGCCGTGACCGGAGGGCAATCCGGCCACGGCAAACCATCACTTAAACGAAGAGGTAAAAATAATGGTCGCCACCAATTCTACGGCAAAAACACCGCGCAGCAAAAAATCGGCTGCAAAAACCGCGCAGACCACGGAGCAGAAGCTCGTGCAACTGCTCGCAGACACGCCTGTGCAAATCTTCCCTTTCTCCCGTCTGACGCGCTCAGACCTGAATACGCGCATCATTGCGCACACCGACAGGGAAGTGGAAGAGATGGCCGACAGTATTGAAGCTGTGGGTATTCTCCAGAATCTTATCGGTGTGGATCAGCCTGACGGCACGATCGGTATCGTGGGCGGGGAAGGTCGCCGCCGGGGAACTGGCGTTCTGGTGTTACGCGGTGTGGTTGATGCAGACACGCCCTTTGTTCCGGTAAAAGTCCTGCCTGTGGAGCTGGCAGTGGCGGCCTCGATGATCGAGAACGGCAGACGCAAAAACATGCATCCTGCCGAGCAGATTATCGGTTTTCGTACGCTTCAGCAGGAAGGCAAAACGCCTTCGCAGATCGGCGCGCTGATGGGCTTTCACCCGCGCCACGTCCAGCGGTGCCTGAAGCTGGCGAACCTTGCCCCAACCCTGCTGGATGCGCTGGCACGTGATGACCTGGAGCTTGAACAGTGCGAGGCGCTGACACTTGCCGATTCCCATGAACGACAGATGCAGATCTGGGCGGATGCTAAGGCGCAGTGGAACGGGCGCACCCCGCTCGCCCAGACCCTGCGCAAAATGGCGACGGACGACAAAATGCCCCTCAGCCACCCGATGTTCGTTTTTGTCGGTGAGGATGCCTACACCGCCGCAGGCGGTGAACTGACTGCCGATCTGTTCAGCGATAAGGACAGCACCTTTGCCGATGCCACGCTGGTCAGATCGCTTCTTGATGGCAAACTGACCGTACTTGCAGCCCGTTTAAAACAGGAACAGGGCTGGGGCTGGGCAGAGTTCCGCATGACGGAGCTGCGTGGTCACGGTGAAGACAAGGAGCAGTACCGCTTCGCCATGCCAGCACCTGTACTGACCGACGAAGAAGAACAGCGGGTCAGTACGCTGGAAGCAGAAATGGACGCCACTGAAAGTTACGATGACGAGTACGCCATTCAGCAGAAAATTGATGATATTTACTGTGAAGCAACGTACCGCGAGGCCACGCCGGAGTTTCGCGCCGCGCACGGTATCTGGGTGTCATGGGATGGCAGCAACTTTCAGGTTCAGCCGGGGATCCACAGGCTGACTGAGGAGGATCGCCAGCAGGAAGAACAAACCCGCCAGGAAAAGCAAAATAATGTGGTGACATACACCATGCCGGAGATCCCCGCTGACGCTTATCCCGCCACGCTGGTTAAGGCCATGTCTGCCGAGCGTACGCTCGCGGTTCAGGCCGAGCTTGCCGGACGACCGGATGTGTCGGTGGCACTGCTGACATGGACGCTGTGCATGAACATGTTCCGGCGCTCCAGCTACGGCCCCCGTCAGCAGCCGCTTAAGGCTTCGGTCACCACCAGTCAGCATTTTCTTTCCACTCTGGCTCCGACCGGGGATGAAGGTAAAGCCCTGATGTCACTGAAAGCACAGCATGAAGCGTTTCAGGCGACACTGCCGGAAAACTGGGATCAGGATTTCGCCTGGCTGCTGACATGGTCCGCTGAAAAGGTTAACGCCCTGCTGGGCTTCTGCGCCGCGCACGGGATCAATGGCCTTCAGGAACGACTCTACAACCGTACAGAAAAAAGTGAGCTTGATGGACTGGAGGCTGCGCTGGACTTCGACCTGCGTAACTGGTGGCAACCCGATGCAGAAAACTACTTCGGCAAGCTGAAAATCACCCAGATTGGCAGGGCATACGAAGATGCCGGGATGGCAGACCGGGCTGGCGAGGTTGTGAAACTCAGGCGCCGCGATGCGGCGCAGGCAGCAGCGAAAGATCTCAATGCCGTGGGCTGGGTGCCTGACTGGATGGTGCGTTCCGCGCCAGCTGAACAGGCCGATGAAGCCACTGATACCGTTACTGAAACCACTGACCACGCAGCCTGATACCGGAGACCGCCGCTTTCGGGCGGCGGGAAAACACATGACAATGCATTATGATCTGACCCGACTTAATAACCTGACCGATTCCGACCTGGAGTATATCCGCCAGCAGGGCGAGGACGCGCGCCGTGCGCTCAGCGATGCCGTGACCGGTCTGCTGGCAGTCCCACAGGGCTGGCGCGTCTGCGCTGAATACCGCAGCGAGTTTGGCGGCTTTTTCCCGGTACAGTGCCGTTTCAGTGCAGATAACAGTGATGACTGGCACCTCTGTGTATGCAGTCCTGGCGAAGTGTCGCCGTACTGGCTTCTGGTACTGCTCTCTTCCGGCGGTGAAGTTGTGCGTACGCTTTACCAGAACAAAACGCTCCAGCCCGACCGGGTGAGTCAGCTGATTGCACAGATGGCAGGTCTGCGCCGCTTCAACTGCACCGCCAGCACCGTGGTGAACCTGATGAGCGGGGAGGTGACAGCATGATCCCGTCCTCGCACGCGCTCGTTTCCCTGAAACCTGCCCGACAGGCAGCGATTCAGGCCATCAGTCTGGTCGAGTCATCCCGCGAACGCGGTACCCGGTTGCCTGCCATGCCGTATGTACGCACTTTCCTTCGCGTGCTGACGGGCAGCGGTCGCCTGAATGCCACGGTGGCACGCCAGATCCCGGGGCTGAACTGGGTGCCAAAGAACCGCCATTCGAACCTGAAACAGGTTGAGGAAGCGCTGGAAATCATGATCGCCACGGGCGGTGAGTCCTGCCCGCTGCCGCTCACGCTGGATGTTCAGGCTGAGTTATTCCCGGAAGTTATGCATACCCGTGCGGGAAGACGGCTGCACAGGGCAAACATCCGGAGCACGCGCCAGATCCGCCGTGAGTCCCGCGAATACGAGCAGCGCTGGCAGCTTCGCCAGAACCTGCTCGCGCAGGCTGAGGCTGACCTCAATTTTCAGTCGCCGGAAACCGTCTGCACCTGGTATGCCCGCTGGAGCGACGAGTTTGACGCGGGGGAGCTGGCGGGCGCTTTCTGGCGCTGGCATACGCGGTTCGCATCGCTGAAGGAACTGGCGTGGCTGCGCCTGAGCGGCGAGCCGCTGTATTCAGTGATGTATGAAATCCCGTTTATTGTCCGGGAAACGCCTGAGCATATCCGTGCTGCCGAGCGCTGGCTGGTACCCAACAAGCTCAGACATCATCGGGGGGAGGCATGAGAAATAATCCCTGTAAAACTGAGCTGAAGGTGGCCCGCAGCCAGCTCAAAAAGTTACGCACCATGTCAGAAAAGCTGAAAGAAATGTCCTGTGAATGGGACGGACTCAGCGGCTGGCTGGAGACCGAAAGTGAGCAGCTGGTTGATAGCGTGGATAAGCATCTGGAAGCGCTGGAAGACCAGATCCGCGAATGGTCTGAGGGCAGGGATAACCGGGAGGGATATTGAGCATTATCAGCAGGACGTTCGACAAAAAAGAAACGGGTACCGTGTTCCGGCATGCTGCCAGCGGGAAGATCCTGTACCGGCTGGATGCAAGGCTGGGCCGGGATGACTGGGAGCAGTTACAGGACATGATTAGCCTGGTGTATAACGCCGGAGTGACGGCCGGTAGCGAAAAACGGGCTGCTGAAATAAGGGAGGCGCTGGGTCTTGCGGTGGGAAAATGACGCCGAAAATTGTTGAGGATTTATACAGTTTTCAGCCTGTTATTCCTGGGCAGATAATCGACATCGGGGTATAATGGCGACGGCGCTTGAGGCTTTTTGCTTCATGACGTTCGGTGGGTTTGTTACGGTTGTTGTGAGGCAGAAAGAAGAAAGCCCCGAAGGTAATTTTTCAATTAACCAACGAGGCATCCTGATGCTAGACACATCCAGAATAGCCTCTTACTGCGCTCTGCGCAAGGAGAAGAAGGCTATGAAACAGCCGCGAAGTACCGTTATCTGGTGCGTACTCATAGTGTGTCTCACACTGTTGATATTCACATACCTGACACGGAAATCGCTCTGCGAAATCCGGTTGAAGGACGGGCAGCGGGAGGTCGCTGCTGTGCTTGCCTACGAATCCAGTAAGTAGCAACCTGGAGGCGGGGGAAACCCCGCCTTTTCAGGGATTCTGGTGTCGTCTGGAAAGACTACAAGCGCCTTTATGAAGGGGGTGCCGGTTCGCCGGTAGCCCCTTTTTCCTTATCTGGCGCTGACAGACCCGATTCATGTCTCGGAAGGAACTGAAATGGCTGAGCCTGAGCGGCGAGCCGCAGTGCGCTATTTTGCTAGTGATGAATGCCATCCGTTGACTTCAGCCCGTTTTAATATTCCCAGAACCTAGATGAGGTTCTGGGTTGCAGCCTATTGGTGAAGATCCCGTTATATTTATTTTCAAATCAGGAGGGGGATGGGGCATCCGCCAGGAAATAAATGCTGACGGATACGTTTTCTTATATTCTTTACTAGCGCTAAGCCACGGACCGCACCGCGTCCTCAATATCCTCGCTAACGCGCTCATCCTGAGCGTCAAATACCATGCAACGGCGGTCATCGAAAGCCACATCGATTTTCTGCCACGGTGCGAACTTCACGTCACCAGGCAACAAGATTTTCACATTATCGTGGCCGTAGCACTGGCCGAACAGGTAAGTGTTGTTCCCCAGCCGCTCGACCACTTCACAGTTAAACTCCAGCCGCGTACCATGTCGGATGTCGGTGGTTAAATGTTCCGGGCGAATGCCCAGCGTCACTTGACTGCCAACGACAAGCGGCGTGGTTGTCAGAGCAAGTGTGAGGATTTTCTGCTGCGACAGTCTGACGATCAGTTCGCCTGGCTGCCAGGCTTCAACCGTGGCGGGCAGGAAGTTCATTTTCGGTGAGCCGATAAACCCGGCCACGAACTTGTTCACCGGCTTGTAGTAGAGATCCATCGGGGCACCCATCTGCTCCACCTTACCATAGTTCATCACCACTATTTTATCGGCCAGGGTCATCGCTTCAATCTGATCGTGAGTGACATACACCATAGTGGTTTGCAGTTCTTGGTGCAGGCGGGCCAGGTGCAGACGCATCTCAACGCGCAGCTCGGCATCCAGGTTAGAGAGCGGTTCATCGAACATAAAGACTCGTGGGTTGCGCACGATAGCGCGGCCAATCGCCACGCGCTGGCGCTGACCGCCAGAAAGCTGCTTTGGCTTGCGGTCTAACAGATGGGAAAGCTGCAGTGTTTTGGCTACCATCTCTACCTGATGGCGGGTTTGATCCTTCGGTACCTTGTTTACTTTTAAACCGTAGCCCATGTTTTCTGCCACGGTCATGTGTGGATATAGGGCATAGGACTGAAAGACCATCGCCACGCCGCGATGTGAGGGGGCAACGTCATTCATCACCTCATTACCAATCAATACTTCACCGTCGCTAATCTCCTCCAGACCGGCAATCATGCGCAGCATGGTCGATTTACCGCAGCCGGAAGGGCCGACAAAGACGGCAAACTCACCGTCTTCAATTTCAAGACTCACGTTGTGCAAGGTTACAGTGTCGCCAAAACGTTTGGTGACATTCCTCAATTGTATGCTCGACATTAGTATTCCCCGAGTAAACCGCCAATTATGTTTTACGTATAACAACTTTGTTCAACATGGCCGGACGGTGCAATTTGTCTGCATTGACTATAACTTCCAGTATTCATGCACCCTACACAGATGTTCCATTAATGTTATGATGATCACACTACCTATAGTTTTTTGTAGAGTTATCATGATGTGAAGGGTAGCGTATAACAAACCAAAGGCATTTTATTTCTGATGTTCAGAGTCAGTTTCAACAGCTTGTCTGATAAAAATGGATGCTCTTCAGGTGCAATAATAATCCTAATATTGTTATACCTTCACATGAGGTTGATAATGAAAAAGAACGTACTCGCTGCTCTGATCCTCTTTACGCTCGCGGTGCATGTCCAAGCCACCACGCAGCTTAACGTCTGGGAAGACATAAGGAAGTCGTCCGGTATTAAAGATGCGGTCGCCGATTTTGAAAAACAGTACGACGTTAAGGTCAACATGCAGGAGACACCTTACGCACAGCAACTGGAAAAACTGCGTCTGGACGGCCCAGCAGGGATTGGCCCTGATGTGTTGGTTATCCCCAATGATCAACTGGGCGGCGCGGTCGTGCAAGGGCTACTGACCCCCCTGAATATTGAGGCTAAACAGGCAGAACAGTACACACCGGCCTCAATCAACGCCTTCAAAATGGATAATGTCCTGTACGGTGTTCCAAAGGCGGTCGAAACGTTGGTGCTTATCTACAACAAGGATTTGGTTGATAAGCCGCTGAGCTCGCTTCAGGACTGGTATGACTTTTCCAAACAGCAGCGCGGCAAAAACCAGTACGGGCTGCTCGCCAAATTTGACCAGATTTATTACAGCTGGGGGGCGATCTCCCCGATGGGCGGCTACATCTTTGGTAAAAACGACAAAGGCGGCTATAACGCCAGCGACGTGGGTCTGAACAAACCGGGCGCAGTCGAAGCCGTCACGTACCTGAAAAAATTCTATGCCGACGGTGTCTTCCCGGCGGGGATCATCGGCGACAACGGCCTGAATGCCATCGACTCCCTGTTCACCGAGAAAAAAGCAGCGGCCGTAATCAACGGCCCGTGGGCGTTCCAGCCGTATGAAGCGGCAGGGATCAACTACGGCGTTGCGCCGTTGCCAACGCTGCCGGACGGTAAGCCAATGAGCTCCTTCCTCGGGGTTAAAGGCTATGTTGTCTCCACCTGGAGCAAAGACAAAGCGATGGCGCAGAAATTTATCGAATTTATCAATCAGCCTCAGTACGTGAAAACGCGCTATATCGCGACGCGCGAGATCCCACCGCTGACGGCAATGATTGACGATCCGGTTATCAAGAATGACGAGAAAGCCAGTGCTGTAGCGGTGCAGGCCGCACGCGCCACAGCCATGCCGGGTATTCCTGAAATGGGTGAAGTCTGGGGGCCGGCAAACGCCGCGCTGGAGCTGAGCCTAACCGGTAAACAAGATCCAAAAGCCGCGCTGGATAGCGCAGCAAAACAGGTTCAGATGCAGATCGAAGCCATGCAGGCCAGCAACCAGTAATTTTCTGTCGTCGCAGAACGGGAGCACACGCTCCCGTTTTTTTGAAAGGAGTTGTCTGTGAGTATCATCCCGGAAAATTTTGCCAAACCGCGTGCTGCCAGGCGTCACGCCTGGACCGGCCTGCTGATGGCTGTTGTACCCGGCTTCGGTCAGTTCTATCATCGCCAGTGGCTGAAAGGGGTTATCTTCCTGGTACTGCTTGCCAGCTTTATCGGCGTATTTGCTGATTTTCTACGTGAAGGGCTATGGGGGCTGGTGACGCTGGGCGAAGAAGTACCGCGTGACAACTCCATCTTCCTGCTGGCCGAAGGGATCATCAGCGTCTTAATCGCTGCGTTTGGCGTAATGGTCTGGTATCTGTCGATGCGTGATGCGTGGGTTAACGGCCGTAAACGCGATGAAGGCGTGCCGCTTAATAGCGTGCGCAAACAGTACCAAATGTTGCTGAGCGACGGCTTCCCGTATCTGATGATCACCCCGGGTTTTATCCTGCTGGTGTTTGTGGTGGTTTTCCCGATCCTGTTCGGCTTTGCCATTGCCTTTACCAACTATAACCTCTACCACACGCCGCCGGCTAAGCTGGTGGACTGGGTTGGCTTTAAGAACTTTATCAATATCTTCACACTCTCTATCTGGCGCTCCACCTTCTTCGATGTGCTGCAGTGGACGGTGGTCTGGACTCTGCTCGCTACCACGCTGCAATGCTCCGTGGGCGTGCTACTGGCAATCCTGGTGAACCAGAAAGATCTGCGCTTTAAGCAGCTGATCCGCATCATCTTTATTCTGCCATGGGCGGTACCGGGTTTTGTCACCATTCTGGTGTTTGCCGGGATGTTCAACGACTCTTTCGGGGTGATAAACAATGCGATTCTGGCCTTCTTCGGCATTGCGCCAAAAGCCTGGATGACCGACCCTTTCTGGACCAAAACGGCGCTGATTATGATGCAAACATGGCTCGGCTTCCCGTTTGTGTTCGCCATGACGACCGGCGTGCTGCAGGCGATTCCGGAGGATCTGTATGAAGCAGCTACCATGGACGGTGCCAGTAGCGCGACCAAGCTGCGGACCATTACACTGCCACTGGTGCTGTACTCGATTGCGCCGATTCTGATCACCCAGTACACCTTTAATTTCAATAACTTCAACATTATCTATCTGTTTAACAACGGCGGGCCGGCGGTTGTCGGGTCAAATGCGGGCGGGACCGACATTCTGGTGTCGTGGATCTACAAACTCACGATGTCCTCTTCGCAATACGCGATAGCGGCAACCATCACTATCCTGCTGTCGATTTTTGTCGTCGGCCTGGCGCTGTGGCAGTTCCGCGCCACCAAATCTTTCAAAAATGACGATATGGCGTAAGGGACGTAAAAATGGCTCAATCACAAAGTATTAAACGTGAGAAGTGGGTACGCCTCTCGCTCTCATGGCTGGTTATCGTGCTGGTGTCGACAATAATCATTTACCCGCTGGTGTGGACGGTCGGGGCGTCATTCAATGCCGGTAACAGTCTGCTCAGCTCGTCGATTATTCCGGAGAATTTTTCGGTCCAGCATTACGCCGATCTGTTCAATGGCCAAGTGAACTACATGACCTGGTACTGGAACTCGATGAAAATCAGCTTTCTGACCATGGTGCTAACCTTAATCAGCGTCAGCTTCACCGCCTATGCCTTTTCGCGCTTTCGCTTTAAGGGGCGTCAGAACGGCCTGATGCTGTTCCTGCTGCTGCAGATGATCCCGCAGTTCTCGGCGCTGATTGCCATCTTCGTACTGTCGCAGCTTCTGGGGTTAATCAATAGCCATCTGGCGCTGGTCCTGATCTACGTCGGCGGCATGATCCCGATGAATACCTATCTGATGAAAGGCTATCTCGACGCCATTCCAAAAGATCTGGATGAATCCGCGCGCATGGATGGTGCCAGCAACTTCCGTATCTTCATCGAGATCATTATGCCGCTTTCCAAACCGATTGTGGCCGTGGTCGCGCTGTTTTCTTTCACCGGGCCACTGGGTGATTTCATCCTTTCCAGCACTATTTTGCGCACCCCGGACAAATACACCTTACCCATCGGGCTTTATAACTTGGTTGCACAAAAAATGGGTGCCAGTTACACCACCTATGCGGCAGGCGCGGTGCTGATTGCCGTGCCGGTAGCGATCCTCTACCTAGCGTTGCAAAAATACTTCGTCTCCGGTCTTACCTCAGGGAGTACCAAAGGATAATCATGAAAAGACTCAAACCCGCTTTGCTTGCTGTTTGCCTATCATGTGGCCTTACCGCAAGTGCTTTTGCTGCGGACGCGGTGAAAACGCGTCCGTTCAACGCCATGCCTGCGGATTTTATTAAGGGGGCGGATATTTCGACCCTGCTGGAGGTAGAACAACATGGCGCTAAGTTTTATAACCAGAACGGTCAGCAGCAGGATGCGATTGAAATCCTGAAAGAGAACGGCGTGAACTATGTGCGCCTGCGTTTGTGGGTTGATCCGCAGGATGCCGAAGGTAAGACCTACGGCGGCGGCAATAACGACCTGGAAAACACGATTTCGCTGGCGAAGCGCGTGAAAGCTCAGGGCATGAAGCTGCTGCTCGATTTCCATTACAGCGATTTCTGGACCGATCCGGGTAAACAATTCAAACCGAAAGCCTGGGAGAAAATGGATTATACGCAGCTCAAAACGGCGATCCATGACTACACTCGCGACACCATTGCCCACTTTAAGAAAGAGGGCGTGGTGCCGGACATGGTGCAGATCGGTAACGAGATCAACGGCGGCATGCTTTGGCCAGAAGGGAAAAGCTGGGGGCAGGGCGGCGGCGAGTTTGATCGCTTAGCCGGGCTACTCAATGCCGCGATTGGCGGGATGAAAGAGAACCTGACCAGCGGCGAACAGGTGAAAATCATGCTGCACCTGGCGGAAGGTACCAAAAATGATACCTTCCGCTGGTGGTTCGATGAAATCGCCAAACGCGACGTCCCGTTCGATATCATCGGTCTTTCGATGTACACCTACTGGAACGGCCCGCTTAGTGCGCTTAAGGCCAATATGGATGACATCAGCAAGCGCTATAACAAAGACGTGATCGTGGTGGAAGCGGCCTATGGCTATACGCTGGAGAATTGCGATAACGCGGAAAATAGTTTCCAGGCCAAAGAAGAGAAGGAAGGCGGCTATCCGGGTACCGTTCAGGGCCAGTACGATTATATTCACGATTTAATGCAGTCCGTTATCGACGTGCCTGACCATCGCGGTAAAGGCATCTTCTATTGGGAACCTACCTGGATTGCCGTTCCGGGTACCACTTGGGCGACCAAAACCGGAATGAAATATATCCATGATGAATGGAAAGAGGGGAATGCCCGCGAGAATCAGGCGTTATTTGATTGTAAAGGAAAAGTGCTGCCGTCAATAACGGTATTTAAATAGTTTTTAATCTTCATTTAGGATTTTTATGATGAATAAATTTGCACCTTTAAGCCCAAAGGTCGCTGCGTTATTGCATGGTGCCGACTATAACCCGGAGCAATGGGAGAATTACCCCGGTATTATTGAAAATGATATCGTCATGATGAAACAGGCGAAATGTAATGTCATGTCGGTCGGTATATTTAGCTGGGCCAAACTTGAACCACGCGAAGGGGAATATGATTTCGCCTGGCTGGACAGCATTATTGAAAAACTCTTTGCGGCGGGGATCCATATATTTCTCGCTACACCAAGTGGTGCGCGCCCGGCATGGATGTCGCAAAAATACCCTGAAGTGCTTCGCGTGGGGCGCAACCGCGTGTCAGCGCTGCATGGAGGGCGTCATAATCACTGCATGTCGTCTCCGGTTTACCACGAGAAAACATTAAAAATCAACCGCATGCTGGCGGAGCGTTATGCGCATCATCCGGCGGTGCTGGGCTGGCATATTTCGAATGAGTACGGCGGGGAATGCCACTGTAACCTGTGTCAGGAACGTTTCCGCGACTGGCTGAAAGCGCGCTATAAAACCCTAGATGCCCTGAACCATGCATGGTGGAGCACCTTCTGGAGTCACACCTACACAGATTGGTCGCAGATTGAATCTCCGTCACCGCAGGGTGAAGTGTCGATCCACGGCCTGAACTTGGACTGGCGACGCTTTAATACTGCACAGGTTACTGATTTCTGCCGGCATGAAGTGGCCCCGCTGAAAGTCGCAAATGCGGAACTGCCGGTGACGACCAACTTCATGGAGTATTTCTATGATTACGACTACTGGCAGCTTGCCGAAGCGATCGACTTTATCTCCTGGGACAGCTACCCGATGTGGCATAAGGAGAAAGACGAAACGCAACTTGCCTGCTATACCGCCATGTATCACGACATGATGCGCAGCCTGAAGGGCGGCAAACCCTTTGTACTGATGGAGTCCACGCCGAGCACCACTAACTGGCAGCCGACCAGCAAGCTGAAAAAACCGGGGATGCATATTCTCTCCTCGATGCAGGCGGTGGCGCACGGGGCGGACGCGGTGCAGTACTTCCAGTGGCGCAAGAGTCGCGGGTCGGTGGAGAAATTCCACGGGGCGATTATCGATCACGTGGGGCACCTTAATACCCGCGTCGGACGCGAAGTGACGCGTCTCGGTGAGATGCTGGCGCGTTTGCCGGATGTCGCGGGCTGCCGCACCGAAGCCCGCGTGGCGATCATCTTCGACCAGCAAAACCGCTGGGCACTGGACGATGCCGAAGGGCCGCGCAACAAGGGAATGGAGTACGAAAAAACCGTTAACGAGCACTATCGTCCGTTCTGGGAGCGGGGCATCGCGGTGGATATCATTGACGCCGACGGCGATCTTAGCCAGTACGCGCTGGTCATTGCGCCGATGCTCTACATGGTGCGCGAAGGTTTTGCCGAACGTGCCGAAGCCTTTGTGGCCGCGGGCGGGCATCTGGTGACAACCTACTGGAGCGGGGTGGTGAATGAAACTGACCTCTGCCATCTGGGCGGTTTCCCGGGCCCGCTGCGTAAGCTGGTGGGAGTATGGGCGGAGGAGATTGACTGCCTGGACGACGGCGAACGTAACCTGATCCAGGGGCTGGCGGGCAATGCGTCAGGGCTGCAGGGTCCGTATCAGGTTCGTCACCTGTGCGAGCTGATCCACGCCGAGTCCGCTCAGGTGCTGGCGACCTACCGTGACGACTTTTACGCTGGTCGGCCCGCCGTCACGGTGAACCGCTTTGGACAAGGTAAAGCGTGGCACGTAGCGTCTCGCAACGATCTGCCCTTCCAGCGTGATTTCTTCGCCGGGATTATTGACGAGCTGGCGCTTCCGCGGGCAATCGAAGGCGATTTCCCGCCGGGTGTTGTTGCAGCAGCGCGCACGGACGGTAAAACCACCTGGGTGTTTGTGCAGAACTTTACCGCACAGCAGCAGGTTATCACACTGCCGCAGGGGTATACCGACTGCATGACGGATGCCGCCGCTGAGGGCGATACCGTGCTGCTGGCGTGGGACTGTCGGGTGCTCAAGCGTAAAGCGTAAGCGCAGCGTCACCCGGTAAAATGGCAAAAAGCCTGCTCCTGGAGCAGGCGTTTTTTTTATCTGCATAACAGAGAGGCGTATTATGGACAGTCATATTACTCAGCGTTTAATACCCGCGTTTGGTGGGGACGATAATATCGAGCACGTAGAAGCCTGTATTACCCGTCTGCGCGTCACGGTAAAAGATTTAAATAAGGTTAATTCACAGGCGTTACAGGAGGATGGGGCGCTAGGGGTAATTATAATCGGTCAGCAGGTTCATGCGATATTTGGCAGGCAGTCTGATACCTTGCGTCAGCTATTAGAAAAGCATTTTAATCATTAAGCATAAAAAAAGGATAGCCAAAATAATGGCTATCCCTGAGCAGAGATATATGCTGCAAATAGCTGGAGATACAATAATGATTAACGCATATTAAAAACTAAAGCTTACCACCAGGCTTCGACCTGCACGCCAAAGTTCCAAGTGTTATTGGCGGTACCATCTTCGAAGGATTGCCCTTTTTCAGAATCATTCAGGTAAGAAGCAAACACGCGCAGCTCAGGACGCGACATAAAGTCAGGGCCATCCGCCAGGCCCAGAGCAATGGTGTACTTCTCGCCGCTCTGCTTGTATTTCGACCCGTCGGTATAGGTATCTTCCTGGTAGAAGCCGCCCACTTCGCCAATCAGGCGAACATATTCCGTAAATTGATACTGGGCGCGGCCGACCAGCGAGACGAGTCGCGATTTGTCGGTGTACTGCGTGGTGTCATCGGCAGAGCCCCAAGTCAACACGTGGTTGAAGGAAAACTTGTCGGTGATGGGAATCAGGCCGGTATTGATCACGCGGTAGCCTGTGGCATCGTTCACGTAGTTCCACATGTCATACCAGCCGCCACCCTGTGACACCATGTTCTGTGCCAGACCTTTGTTAGCGTACTGCAGGACCAGCTTGTTATAGCCGCCAAACATATCTTGGCTGATCTCGCCGGTGACCATCACGCCGTTGTCGGCCTCATACAGCCCGCCGTAATCTTTCTGCTTATTGGTGGGGTTTGGCATGGCGTAATCAATACCCACTTCTGTCCATGCGCCCGCCCACGGTTTCCAGCCTGCATAGCGAAGGTCGATATAGTTGATATTCACGTCACTATCGCCATCTACGCGGTAGTCTACATCGTTGGCATCGCCTCGGATCCAGGCCACGGAGACGGCGCCCGGGCCGAGCGTATAGTTCTCAATACCGGCACCAGAGCCGGAAATGTTCCAGTATTTGGTGTCGATGATGTGCAGGTCATGGCGCTGGTAGTAACGCTTCCCGCCCCAAATCACCGCATTCGGATCGCCAGGGATCAGGCCTTTGATCTGCAGGTTTAGCTGGCGCAGACCAAACTGAGCGTCGTCATCTAACGTGGTTTCGTTATCGTTTGAACCGTCAGAGACCATGCTCACCATGCTGTCGAGGTAGAAGCTAACGTCGTTCTTTTTGTACACCTCGGAGCCCAGCTCGAGCTCGCCGTAGGTATCGGCTTCGTTGCCCAAGCGGCCAATTTTATTTTTTTGCCACTCCTCCATCCCTCCATCCCGTGAGACGCCCACGCCGGAGCGAAGATATCCATGAAAATCAATCGGTACTGAAGACGCTGCAAACAGCGAAGGAGACGCCAACGCGGCAGCCAACGCAACAGATACAGAGCGGATCGTCGTGTTCATTGTTACCCTCTTATTGTTTTGTAATACGTTCACAAATATGGGGTAATAAAATGCCTAAACCTGTTGGCTGGCAATTGCATGATCGTGAATGTGTGATTAAGTACAAATAAAATAGACAATTTTGTTACGATTAATGATATGCGCCACGAAGTTTTCTATTGTGATCGTAATACTTTTTTGCGGTGTTAAGCGCATGATAAGGTCGCAGTGTGCGTTTTTTTACATCGCCCCTGTTACAATCAGCGCATAACAACATAAGGAACCGGACCATGAAGTCGAAAAGCGCGACGTTAGAGGATGTGGCACGCCATGCGGGCGTCTCCTATCAGACCGTGTCCAGGGTACTGAATAAATCTGCCAATGTATCCGAAGCCACACGCCACAAGGTGGAGAAATCCATAGAGTTATTGCGGTATGTTCCAAACCGGCTGGCTCAGCAACTGGTCGGAAAGCAGAGCCATACCGTGGGGCTGGTGACAATTTCGCTCGCCCTGCACGCCCCCTCTCAGGTTGCCGCGGCGGTAAAACGCTACGCGAATCTGGAAGGATATCAGGTGCTAATCTCAATGATTGATGAGAACGTCAATCATAGTATTCAGGATTCCATCAACGAACTGAAATCACAACTGGTCAGCAAAGTGATCATTAACGTGCCGCTGGAGGCCGAACTGGCGCAGAAAATCGCTACAGACAACGATGATATTGTCTGCCTGTTCTTAGATGTAGACCCATATAGTGCTGTGTTTAACGTTTCGTTTAACCCGGCGGACGGCACCCGCGCCAGCGTCAATTATCTTTACAAATTGGGACACCGGGATATTGCTCTGCTGGCGGGCCCTGAGTCTTCCGTGTCGGCACAGCTGAGGCTTAAAAGCTGGATCGAAACCTTGAAGGGATATGGACTGGAACCAGCTTCAGTCATTCGCGGTAACTGGGATGCGCAAAGCGGGTACGCCGGTGCTCTGCAGATGTTGCGTGAAACAGCTCAATTTTCTGCCGTGCTGGTAGCTAATGACCAGATGGCACTTGGCGTACTGAGCGCGTTCCATCAGCATCAAATTTCTATCCCCGGCGAGAAGTCGGTAATTGGCTATGATGACACTTATGAAAGCTCGTTTTTCTACCCGGCGCTAACCACGGTGTCGCTCGATCTGGATCTGCAAGGCAAAGAGGCGGTGCGCCGTATTCTTAACAGCGGTGAAGACAATGCCCTACGCATGTCGTCGATTTTGCCCGCCCGATTGGTGATGCGTCAGTCCACCGGGCCCAAAGGGGAAAAGGGGAAAAACCTGCAGGTGTTAGCTCAGCAGCTTCGCGAGATCGCGCATAAGATAGGTGATATGTAACGTTCAGAGTACTGTATTGCACCCATTAAGTTGGATTCTCACACTTGGAGAGTCCTATGCTCAAGCGTAAACGTACCCTTGAAGAAGGGTATGAAACAGACGCGAATTACCGTTATTTGGTGCGTCCTGATAATGTGACTCATACAATTGATATTCACAAACCTGACCTGGAAATCGTTCTGCGAGATCCGGTTGAAGGAGGGACAACGGGGGGTTGCTGCCGTCCTTCCCTACGAATTCAGTAAGTAGTAATTTGGAGAAGGGCGAAACTCTGCCTTTTCAGGAGCTGAATTGGTGTGACATGCCTGAAGCTCTTTTATAAAGGGGTCGCCGGTAGCCCTTATTTCATTACAGTCATGACCGCTCGCATGAACAATCCGAAAGGAAAAGTTCCCCTCCGGGGAATGGGGCAGGTCGGCCGTGCTTCCGGTGCCTGCCACTTTCTTCATTTCAGGTCATGCAATCAAGTATCATATAAAATAATGCTAATGGATGCGTACAATAGCATTGAATTCCTAAGTATTATTCTGTCTGCTTGCGGGCTATCTTGCTACCGGCCTGATAGCCCTTCTTAAATAGTTCATTGTCATGCAGTGTGGAAGACAGACAGGAGTTTGCAGCAAGGCGGTACCGTGTTCCGGCATGCCGCCATGGGGAAGATCCTGTACCGGCTGGACGCAGGACTGGCCCGGGATGACCAGGAGCAGTTACAGAACATGATTAGCCTGGTGTATAACGCCGGAGTGACGGCCGTTAGCGAAAAACGGGCTGCTTAAATAAGGGAGGCGCCGGGTCTGCCGGTCGAAAAATGACACGGAAAAGAGGTGAGGATTTATACAGTTTTCAGGCTGTTATTCCTGGGCAGATAACAGGCACCGGGGTATAATGGCGATGGCGCTTGAGGCTTTTTGCCTCATGATGTTTTAGCAGTAAGGATGTTGTGTGGCAGAAAGAAGAAAGCCCCGTAGTAAAGTTAATTTTCATTAACCAAACCACGAGGCCCACTGTATGCCTAGACCACATCAGTATGGCCTCTTACCGTGCTCAATGCAAGGAGGAGTAAACCATGAAACTGCCGCGAAACGCCCTTATCTGGTGCGTATTAATCGTGTGTTTAACGCTCTTAATATTCACATGCCTTACACGGGATCGCTTATGCGAATTCCGGCTAAAGGACGGAAACAGGGAGGTCGCTGCAGTGCTGGCTTACGAATCCAACGGTAAGTAGCAACCTGGAGGCGGGGGAAACCCCGCCTTTTCAGGGATTCTGGTATTGTTTAGACAAGCCACAAGCGCCTTTATGAAGGGGTTGCCGGTTCGCCGGTAGCCCCTTTTTCCTTCCGGTGGCGACCGCTCGCATGAACAACCCGAAAGGAAAAGTTACCCTCCGGGGAACGGGGCAGGGCGGCAGCGCCTCCGGCGCTTGTCGCTCTCTTCCTTTTCGGTAGGACTAAAAAATAAAGTAAAGCTAATGGATGCGTACATTAGCATTAAAGAGGAAAGCGTTATTCTGTTTGCAGGCGGGCTTTTTTAATACCGGCCTGGTAGTCCTTCTTGACCTGTTCAATGTCATGCAGCATGGAAGACTGGCAGGAATGTGCTGCGAGGCGGTAACGGGTAACCACTTCATCAATAACTGAGGGCAAATTGTCACGACTGCGGTGCTGGCGACCTTTTTGTCCAAAGATATCCACGATCATATCCTGGCTGCCGGATCTGCCGAAAAGACGGTTGCACAGGCGTTTTACGATCAGGGGGGTGAAATCAAGTTCAGTTTCATCGGCTATCTCAAAGATGAAACACAGCATTCTGAAGGACTTGTAGCGCTTTACGGCAGCACTAAGGCGTGCAGCGCGTTGGGGGTACTCCCATTTTTCATTGCTGTAATTGAGAAGCTCAGCCTGGTAATCAGAGGCCAGATCTTCTCTGGTATACGTGTATTTACGGGAAAAAATGGATCGGGCGCGTTCGGTCGTGGATGCATCTCTCATCAGTTAGTCCCTTAATAAATGCTAATGGATGCATACGTTAGCATTAACATTTGCTTTATTCAAAATACAAAGCGCCGTGTTGTTGTGCGGATCACAGCGACGCGCTGCAGCTGCTCATGGAGGGATGTAACCGAACAGGCAGGACACATGGCCCCCTTCGGCTCCTGACCCGCTGCGCGGTCCAGTCGTCGAGCCCCACTCCGCCAGGGCCGCTGCTGCGCACCGGCCGGTCTCCGCCGAATCCCTTCGGGGTTCGTGCTTCGCTAGGGTCTGATGGCGAAGGTCAACCCCCCGGCTCACAGCGACCGTGCCGGTCGCGTCGCCTCCACCGCGCCGGCTGATGCCGTCGCTTTAATGCCGCCACGCCGTTCCGACGTGTCGG
The DNA here is from genome assembly GCF_014596895.2 of Citrobacter sp. C1. NCBI lineage: Bacteria > Pseudomonadati > Pseudomonadota > Gammaproteobacteria > Enterobacterales > Enterobacteriaceae > Citrobacter > Citrobacter sp. C1. Next base: position 61,043 of record NZ_CP115036.1, on the reverse strand, counting down.
GTGCGTGCATCCTGTTCCCCCGGTGAGGCCATCACCCTGTGCGTCCTCCCGCGCAGGGCTGGTCGTAGCACCGTCGGGTCGTCATCCAAGGGGTGAAATGCACGCCGTCAGAAACTTTTTGCAGGCGGTGAAAAACCTGACTACCGGGGCCAGGTGTTTCTCATCGATGAGTCCTCGATGGTGGGTAACCAGGACACGGCCGCCCTGTTTCAGGCCATTGCTGCCGGGGAGGGCCGCGCAGTCTCGATGGGGGATATTGACCAGTTTGAGTCAGTCGATTCCGGGGCACCGTTTAAGCTGATGCAGGAGCGCAGCCCGATGGATGTGGCCATCATGAAGCAAATCGTGCGTCAGAAGGATGTTCACCTGCGGGGGGCGGTGCATGACATTATCGATAACCGTATCGATGCGGCCCTGAATCGTATAGAAGCGCAGCCCGCTGACCGTGTGGCACGTGAGGCTGGCGTGCCGGTCCCGGCCAGTGCATTTCAGGAAACGGCCACGCCGGTGGGCGATATTGTGGCGGACTGGACAGGCCGGACCGTGGATGCGCGGGCGCGGACCCTTATCATCACGCAGCTGAACGCTGACCGCCGGGCGGTGAATGCCGGCATTCATGACACGCTGACCGCGCGGGGCGAGCTGGGGGGGCTGGCGGTCAGGGTGCCGGTGCTGGAGAAAATCACCTACACCCGCCATGAATTCAACCAGACGCAGGCCTGGCAGGCGGGAATGGTGGTGAAACGTGGCGACCGCTATCAGGATGTGCTGGCTGTAGATCGGCACGGCAGCACGGTCACCGTCCGTGATGAAGAGGGCAATATCGGGCTGTATTCACCGAAGGAGCTTATCACCGGCGATGTACAGTTGTTTCAGCGCGAGGAGAGGGAAGTCCGGGCCGGTGACCTGCTGAAATTTACGCTCACGGACCGCGAGCAGGGACAGACCGGTAACCAGCGTTATACCGTGGAGTCTGTCAGCGAATCAGGGGATATCCGCCTGACGTCAGAAAAAGGCCGCATCATCATTAACCCGAAGGCGGTCCGTGCTCAGCAGCATATCGACTATGGCTGGGCGGTGACGGGCTACGGCGCACAGGGGGCGAGCACGGATTACGTTATTTCACTGGAGGGTACGGACGCCGGGCGTAAGATGCTGGCCACTCGTCGGGCCTTCTATATTTCCGCATCGCGTGTGAAGGAGCATGTGCAGATTTATACCGACGGGAAAGCGGACTGGGTCCGGGCGGTGAAAACCCCGGAACGTGATATCAAAACGGCCCATGATGCGCTGGCCCCGGAGACGCAGCGTAAACAGGCGAAAGCCATCTGGTCAATGGGGCAGCCCGTCAGTAAGACCGCCATCGGGCGGGCCTGGCTGCGGCATCAGGGAATGCAGGAGACGTCGCTGACGGCGAAAATTATCCCGGCGACGCGACGCTTCCCGGAGCCCGCACTGGCCCTGCCTGTTTACGACAACAACGGTAAAGGTGCCGGTCTGGCACTGGTCTCACTGGTTGCCAGCCCGGAGGGGAGACTGACGCAGGGTGACACCCGGATGGTGATGAGTGAGCGGGGGCGCGGGGCGCTGCTGCAGCGAAGCCGGTCGGGTCACACCCGTGTGGTCGGTGAACTGGCCGCCGCGCTCGACGCTGTCCGTACTCATCCGCAGGACGGTGTGGTGTGGCAGACCGGGGATGAATCCGTGGCGGCTCAGTTGCTCAAAATCAGTGGTGGCGAGCGTCGGGAGGTCGAAGAAAGCAGAGTGCAAATCATCAGCCAGAGAGACAGCGAAATTGCCCTGCCCGGGACGGACAATTTACGGAATGAAGAGAGCCCCCCGGTGGACATCAGTACGGTAAAAGAACAGGAAGCAGAGCGTCGTCACGCAGAAGAAAATCTGGCCATCAGCGCAGCAAAAGCAGGCAGCGAAACAGCGGAACAGATACCTGGCAGGATTGTTTTCCCCGCCGAAGAGGAATTGAATGTCAGAGCCTCTTTTAACGATATGCAGGGGCAACAGGGTGAGCCTGAACCGGACCAGAATACACTCAGAAGGATTGCGGGCGGAGAGGGAAACTCTGACAGTGATTTCGCAAGAATACGACGTACCGATAAGGAGCACGATGCGGGACGCGTTGCTGAGGTTTCCGGTGTCTCCCGTCAGGTGACTGAACTTGCCCGTAATGAGCGGGATATAGCACGGCAGACAGACACGCAGGAACGTGGCCGGATGCCGGAATACGAAGAACAGACCCTCAGCCGTACCATCCAGAAAGAACGTTAATCCAGCCTCTACCACAATGAAATCAGGCATATGCAAATGAAAAGCACAAGCAGAACAGTTTTAGCCTCACTAATAGTTACAACATTCATCATTTCTGGTCCGACAGCACGCGCAGCAACCCCTCAGCCGGTGTTCACACCGGCGCAGGAGGCCAGAATTGGCGAAGTGGCCGCAGACTACCTCGTCGCCCATCCGGAGGTACTGGTTAACGTCAGCCAGAAACTGCAGGAACAGCAGCAGGAAAGGCAGATGCAGGCCATGACGGCGGCTGTCGCTGAGCATCAGGGGGCACTGCTGGATGATAAAGGCACCCCGTCGTATGGTCCCGCTGATGCGCAGGTGACGGTCGTCGAATTCTTCGATTACCAGTGTATCTACTGTGCCCGACTGGCTCCGGTGCTCCAGAAAGTCATGGCGGCCAACCCGGACGTGCGTTTTGTGTTCAAGGCACTCCCGATATTTGAGACGCGCTGGCCGGAATCCGGGCGTGCAGCGAAAACCGGGCTGCAGCTATGGTTGCAGAAAGGGGCTGAGGCCTGGCTTCACTATCACAACACACTGTATGCCACCGGCCATAACGAGGGCCGGCTGACGGATGACGATATCCGTGCGGCGGCAACCGCCGTGAATTTCGACGCCGGGCAGGCGGCTGATGTACAGGGCACGCTGGACGGAATTCAGACGCTGGCGCAGCAACTGGGCTTCAGCGGGACGCCTGCCCTGGTGGTACTTCCTTCTGCCGGGGCCCGTGCCGGCAGGGTGACCGTCATCCCCGGACTTACCCGCGCAGATACCCTGCAGAGGGCAATTAATACCGCCGCGGGTAATCCGAAACCGTAATCATCAGGCGCGGCCAGCCGGCCGCATGACACAGGCCAGGGACCGTGTCGCCCGGGGGCACAACGGTCCGGTCAGATAAGGAAAGAGCATGTCAGAAGACAACCGAGACAGTCAGAAAGAAAACGAAGAAGCCTGCGCAATTTTAAAAAGAGCGCTAAGAAACCTGGTGGGGCAGGGCATTATCCGTTCACGTGATGACCTTATCCGCATTCTTTCGGAGGAAAACTTTGAAATCACAGACGTTACAGCGCAAAGCATTACGCTGTGTGCGCCTGACGAACCTGAAAACCGGGTCACGCTGGACGGCTGGCTGTTCTCCGCCGGGTTCTCCCTGAGCGTCCCTGCTGACCACCCGGAGCTGCGGACCGTGCCCGGGAACACCACATCCGCCGGCGAAGGAGAGCACCCGTGAATACAACCATTCTGTGGTTTATCCTCCCGCTGATGGTCATGCTGGCGCTATTTTTCCGCGTGATAAAAGCGAACAGCCCTCAGTCTCCGTTCATCAGAACACTGAGGGAGGCGGGCATCCGGCCGGGAGAAACAGAGCATCTCATCGCCGGCGGCGTATTCCTGGCGCGTCAGGCACACCTGATGACGGACCGGGAAGTGAATTTTATGCAGGGACTGTTCCGCACCGTGGACATGAATCGCTGGTATCTGTGTCCGCAGGTGCGGGTGGCCGATATTGTGCAGATAGCCCCCCGCGTCAGGGCGCGCAGCCGGGCGTGGTGGAAACTGTTCAGCCTGGTGTCCAGGTGGCACTGTGATGTGGTCATCGTGGACCGGCTGTCATTCCGGATTGTGGCCGCGCTGGAGCTGGATGATGCCTCGCACCTGAAAAAAAGCCGTCGCCGGCGCGATATCCTGCTGAATGAGGTCATGCGCCAGGCCGGTATTCCGCTGCTGAGAAACCGTGACAGTCAGGCGCTGCAGACAATGACCGCTGAATTTCTTGCCTTACAGAGTACCGGCGGCTGCCCGCGCAGCTGAGTCAGTGACCGCCCCGGTCACGTACCGGTAATGGGACTGACAGCCTTTTCCCGCCAGAAATTGCTGTCAGGTGGCCCCGGTGCGTTCCTGCCCGGGCCGGCCTTTGCGCCCTGGCGCTTCCTCAGTCAGACCAGAGGTCTGACCCTGCGGCGAGCGCTGCGATGTTTTTTCTTTCCCGTCTGTCCCTTTTCTTTGCTGTCGATCCTGCGGTATCCCACCATGATCCGGGATCATTTCGTATGGCAAATTCAGGTGTGAGAAGGTAGAATGTCAGCATCTTCAGGTGTCTTGTGGTGGGGCATTCTGTTGATTCAGTTTAGTTTTGTGACCTGACCCCAATTTATGTGGGCGGCTTTGTGGTGAGGCTGGCAGGTGGCAGAACGTTTTTCGGAAGAAATGCGGACTTCCGGAAGCAGGAACATGGACGGGAGCGTGTCCGGAAAGACGCTCAGGAGCAGGTGACGGGAGTTCCCGGAGCCTGAATGCACAAACCCCCCGATATCTGTCACGAACTTGGCGGAACGTCAGATATCAGGGGGTCCAAAAGCAGGCGCGTTGCCTGTGAAGGATTATAACGCATGCACCATAGAAAACAACACCCGGCCGCCATAAGAACAGGCCGGCGTGAATGAAATACTGATCCCCCGCGCCGACAGGCGTGCCCGTGGCCTTCATTCCACGGCCTGTAAATGCCCGGCCCCGGTCTATATCCGGCCGTCGCACTACAAACCCTTAAGCCGGGAGCACGGTCGTGCCCTGCGTAACCTGATGAGCCGGGATAAAACCACCGGTCAGTGGGTGGTGCGCCGCCGGGTTTCTGCCGATCCCGTCTTTGTGTTCCTGCGTAATACTGCCGGCCGCCGGCGGGCATTCCGTCCGGAGCGCCGGCAGCTGCTGGATGCGCTGTTCATCCTGTTCATCAACAAAGTCGATCTGGCCACCAGTGTGGTGACCATCAATGTCTCTGCCCTGGCGGCCGCGCTCAGCCCGCGTGATGCGGATGACCACATCATTGAGGAGCAGGCTGTGACAACGTCACGCGTTTCGCGCCTGATCCACGAGCTGGAGCGCTTTGGGGTGGTCGAATGCCCGCCGGCGGAATGGGACTGCGTGAACGGCTGCCGCTTTCCGAAACACGTCATTATCACTGACGCAGGCTGGCAGCTGACCGGGGTGAACATGGACAGGCTGCGCGCGGAGCAGGAGATGCGTCTTCAGGCCATCGACGATGGCCAGCTGAAGCCCGGCGAAACCCTGTCCCTGAAAGCCGCCCGCCGCCGCTGGTACGAACGCTGCCGGCATCAGACCCTTCTCAGCCGCCGGACCCGGGCCATCGAAGGGAAAATGCGCCAGAAACTGTCTGACCTGCCTTTTGATGAACGCAAGCGCCAGGTGTCAGAGCAGCTCTGGCGCAGTCTGAAGGGCCGGACGCAGCACCTGACGCCCCGCCAGTTTGAGAAAATGGTCTGGTCACAGCTGTACCAGCTGGAGCTGGTCGACCTGGCCATCCCGGGCGCGTCCCCGCCGCACTGACCCCTTTTCTGGTTTATCCGCCTGACGGCGGAGGCCTTCTCACGTCCCGACATTATCCCTGCCTGTTTTCTGCACACCAGCCCCGTGAATGTATCCCTTTTCCTGCAACAGCCTGCGTGATTTCCCGTAGGGGATGCCATACCGGCTCGTTTATCCACATATATCCGCAAACAGGGAAAAAGGATTACCTGCAACTGATATTCAGATACCTGCAAAATATTCAGGGTTTCACCCTTTACTTATATTCACAAAAGATACCTCCTGTTCACTGCATAACTTCTGTGGATAACGGGGAAAACCGGTAATGCCTTCGCCTGCAGCGGCCCCCGGCCGCGCGCTCAGAAAAAAGGACAAAAGTACCTCCCGTCGCCAGCGCCGGGCCCCGGTGTCGCAGAAACCCACCCCAGAGCACACCCCTTACCCCTGCTAAACCGACGCCGCCCCGGCCCGAAGGGCCGAAACACCCTCGCTTTAGAAGGGATGTTGTAACTAGAATTCAGTGTCGCTGTAGGTGGTTCTGCGGGAAGTTTTCAGTACACGCCCGTAAGCGGCCCTCACGGCCCGCTAACGCGGAGATACGCCCCGACTGCGGCTATGCCTTGTCGTGACCACTCCGACGGCGCACACCGGCAACCGAAGTGGCTTTTAGTGGATTTGGCCTGGCAGGGAATGGGGTGGGCAAGGCAGAAACTATCAGTCCGTAACGGCTGCGCCGGTCACGACGCCTCCCATCGACGGCGTTCAGCGTGACTTCTGCTGGCGTCTCCATGCCGCTGCGCGGCATAATGAGCATGTGCCGTAATGTTGAACAGATTCGCAGTGGAGAAAACAGGATGGACTATTCAGAAGCGTTCCGGCGCCAGCATGAAGAAATGTGCCAGGTCGTGGGCAGCATCGTTTTTTCACTTGTGGAGGCAGGACACAACGCTACAAGCGAAAACATTGTGATGGTACTGCGTTGTGAACTGGCCGAAACCGGGAAATGGGCGCCGGACCAGGTGCTTTATCTGCAGCTGGCCATTGATTTGCTGGAGCAGGGACCCCGCATTCCGGGAACTCGCTGACGCCCCGTAAACGGGGGCTCTCTCACCAGAGCTGCATCAGGATGAGCAGGACCAGCAGATGGCCGGCATAGGCGATGTGGAAAAAATGTCGTGGCATGAAGCGCGGGCAGCCCTCCGGGCACAGCTGAATGCTCAGGGAAATGGCCATCAGGGGGAAAACCAGTGTGGGGAGGGTGGCGAACAGCAGCGAGTCTGCCGGCAGACTCAGCAGGTGCGATACCCCGTTCAGACAGCACAGTGACAGCCCTGACACGATAACCCCCGTACGCTGCACGGCGGACGACTGCCCGCCCGTGGCGATGACCATGCCGGTGGCCAGAGCCATACCCGCCAGCCCGTAGCTGGCCGGACTCAGCGGCCAGGCCAGGACGACCAACAGCAGTACGCCAGCCATCAGCCCTTTTTTTCCGAACCGGTACTGAAGGGCAAGCAGTTGCGTGACACCTGCGAACACGAAAAGGATGTTCAGTGCCCACCACGGCTGGTGATGCGCAAAAGCCAGGCTGAATACAGGCTGGGTGATGACGGCCCATATCCACAGACGGTTTGCCCTCACCTGGAGCCGTTCCGGTGTGCGCTGCGCGTTCATCGCCCAGATAAGCGTGAACAGGGGGAAGGCCATCCGGCCAGCCGCATACAACAGCAGGTTGCTGGGCGTCAGGAACAGGGTGTTGATGTGGTCGGCCAGCATGGCGATCAGTGCCAGCACTTTGACCATATCCAGGGCAGCAGGACTGATCTGCCCTTGTGTCTGAAGGGGTCGAAGAAGGCCGGGAACAGCGTGATTCATTCGGTGTATTCTCCTGACGGCACGCCATCAGCAGCCAGCCCTGAACATGATGCCAGAATGCCCTGCCTGTTTGTGACGTCACGCGAACCTTTAATTTTTCCAGAATTTTGCGTGCCGCAAACTCTGATTTATCCCGCAGCACACGCATGGCGCCTGCCACATCCTTATTCTGAACACAAAGACTTAAAATATGAAAATCGTTCATAACCCTTCCCTCCTGACCCTTTAATTATCGGCACGGGAAGGAATACATTTAGAGTAAACTTAATTTATTCAGTATGTTACAAGTAATACCAGTGATCGGTTACCGTATCAATATTATGCCCCTGGCAACTCCCCGCCACCGTTCCTGAGAGCATATTCTTCTTCACTCAACAGCGGCCAGCGGATAGGGGGCAGTTTGGGTTCGAACCAAAATCGTGTCTGGTACAGCTATTAATAGGCTCATTACCCGACACAATGGATATCCACTATACCGGGTAACTCACAGTTTTGGATTGCGCTTAAGGATGTTCAGAACGTAATCACCGTTCTCTTTCTCGACAGAGTATTCGAGAAATCCAATGTCCTTCAGCTGCTGGAGCGCTTTTTTGACAGTGGCATTCTGATTGCCAAGGTGTGAAGTTAACTGGAGGCGTTCGCGCAGACGATCGAAACCTATCCGATAAAATGTCGCCGGCAGTTCTGCAAGATACAGATACAGCGCTTGGGCAGACTCTTTACGCGATAGCTTTTGCAGTGACTTAAGATACAGCCTGGTTTTGCCGTCTACCCGGTACAGTGTATTCAACTTAGCGTTCGGTTTGATGATAATAGTGCCGGTCGAGCTGTCGTAATACGTTGATTCTACGAGGTGCATGTTTATCGTAATGTGATCGTCTGTACCGGGTATTTGCTTTATGAAACTAATGTTTGTCCTTGCAATGCGCGTTAATGAAGCGTCAAAACGGTCTTTAAGTTGCCGGTCAATACGCTTGCTCTCGATGCCGCAGAATTTTGCAAACTCGGGGAAATTCAGCTCGAGCTGGCCATCGTGGCTCAGTTTCTTGTTCGATAATGCATAGACAATGCCTACCCAGACCTTGAAATCGGTATCCATGTCCAGCCGCGGCCCGTAGATCTGAATCTGGTTATAGCCTTCACCCTCTACAATGGATAATCTTGATAGCGATTCTGTGGCGTCGATGCTGTGGCTCGTTCTTCCACCCTTTTCAGTGGATTTTAACGTTGGGACAAACACGCCCAGACGCAAAAGAACCTTCGGTTGTATGGTCTGCCGTAGTGTAGGAAGAAGGTGAATAACTTCCCCTGAATCCTTACTGGTTTCTTCTATAACTAAAGCTATCTCATTGTTATTTATAGGCATATTAGTTATCTGACAGGTGTGGACAATACATGAATGCTACCCGGTACAATGGATTAGATCCACCCGGTATAGTGGATAATGTACCCGGTACAGTGTATCACTTACCCGGTATAATGGATCTTTAACCCTCTACAGTGTATCCAAATCGCCTGAGAGGCACGCCATTAAAGGCCTGTAGCGATCGTTATTCCTTATTGATCTGCTTGTGATCCTTATTTGATCTTTATTATTAATCTATCCAGTGGATAACGAACAACTGGTGGTGTTGCTGGCCGGAAAAGCAGAACCGGCAGTGGGGTTTGATGGCCAACCGTCCGAAGACGTACGGTAAGCTAAAAATTAACGTCTGAAAAATCGATTAGTAGACAACACTGTCCGTTAAATGCCATTTTTCGATTAAAAAGACACCATTTTCAGGGCATTTTTCTATGTCCATTATGTTTTTATATATCAGATAGTTACTTCACAAACGTACGTTTCCGTTCCATTGGCCTTCAGACCCCGTGAACGTAACAAATGGAATATCATTCATGTCATATCCTTCCGGAGTATTGAATTACGTTATTAATCTATGGTATTAGCCGTCTCAGTCTCTACATTCTGAGTATTGCAGACCCTAATGACAGTCATTTTTGAAACGCCAGCCAGGCGAGCTGTTTCGCGCAGTGATTTACCGTTGACTAGGCGCAGAGTGCGTATCAGTTCATGTTTTTGCGCATCTGCTACCCTGCCCCGGTATTTTCCTTCATCTTTAGCCTTACTGATTCCCTCTGCTTGGCGACGTCGACGGTCTTCGTAGTCTTTTCTGGCAATAGCGGCGAGCATATCCAGCATCATACTATTTACGGCCTTCAGCATGCTTCGGGTAAAGTCATCACTTACTGTACTGGATAGCGCCAGATGGCTGGTCGGTAGATCAAGACTGACGATGGCCAACTGCTTGTCGGTGATTTGCTTTCTGAGTGTTTCCCAGCCTGCATCATCCAGGCGGGTAAGCCTGTCGACCTGTTCAATGAGAATGACATCGCCAGGTTCCGCATCCCCAAGAAGCCTGATCAGTTCAGGGCGGTTCATTGTTGTACCGGAGACATTATCGATATACCAGCCAGCGATACGGTGACCATGTTGGTTTGCAAAAGCCTTCAGTGCATTTTTTGCCCGGCTGGCATTCTGCTCTGATGTGGATGCCCGGAGGTAACCAAAAACGAACATTTTTCGCCCTTCTGGTAAAATTTAAGTGGTAATGTTTATGATGGTATCATTTATGTGGTCACAATAATATCAGTCGGTATCTTTTTAGATGGTACATATAAAGCATACCTCAATGTGACAGGCTGACGCGCCCGTCGGGCTTGCCCAACCCTTCGCCTGCTCAGATGCAAGCTCTGAACAGACTCATGGTTTGCATTCTGGGTCAACAAAATTAAATACGATCACCAGAAATATTTTCTGGACACTTTTTCCGATAGTACCGAAATGACCTGGATGGATGGCATTTTTTGTACATTCTTGGTGCATTATTGAAGGTTATAGAGCGAGGCATTAATTGGGGTCAGTTTGGATATAGAGAATTATTGTACGGTAAGCCTGTTTTTTGAACAGGCTTACCTATAGCAGTTGGGTGTACTCCCGCGCTATACGGGGATTTTAAGGGGATATGCCCTAATCTGATAACCTAAATGCGATACGCCATAAGCGACAACTTAAAAGCGATAAGAGCTGGCGCTAAATCAAACCCTTGCGTAGCTCAATTGGTTAAATAATGCGCTTAACGTACAAAAATTTCCGTTCTCCAAACTGACCCCAGATGGAACAGCACCGCGATCTCCCATAGGCGAGCGTCGCCAGCCCTCTGGGCCCGAAGGTGGCGATGCCATTTCGAGCTGGGCCGCAAGAAGCTGGTCATCGCGGCATCGTTCAAACCGGTACGAAGGGCCGTCACCGCTTCCAGAAGCGGCAGTGCAACGGGCGCAGCTCGCAGATCGAGCAGGCGCAACATGCGTGGAGCGTATCGGCGGAAGCGGTGATAACCGTCGAGCACATGATTGAGCGGATCGTCGGCCATGGTGGCGGTCAGCCTGGTTGCCATTGCAACAAGGGTTTTTAAGCCGTCCCACCCTGACCCACTCGCGATGACATCGCCCAGCGGCTGGCCATCATCCTGTGCATCGACCAGGGCGCCCCCGATCTCGGCGAAGGATTTCAGGGTGTCACGCACCACCCCCGCTTCGTCTGCGACCTTTGCATGGCAAATACGCTCCGAAGCACGGTAGAGACGGCCGACGATCCGGTCGTGGGTTTCGACCACTGCGTCGGCCAACATCGCCTGCCATTCCGAGACGCAAACAGCCAAGATCGCAAGCCGCCTGTCCTCCGGGAGATCGCGCATGCCGTCGGCATAATACCGTTCACCCTGCCTGCGCAGACGAGTCACCCGATGGGCAGGAACGCCGGCAAGCAGATCCTCGGGGAGATCGATGCGTTGCAGATATTCGAGCCGGTCGAGCAGCCGGTTGGCCGACGAAGAGTTCGAGCCAGGCTCGAACTGGCGCAGCCACACAAAACGGGTCACCCGATCATCAGCCGTCTCCTCGAGCAATGCCAGCAACTGTTCTCGGATCGACATAGGCAGCCGACTGGCGATCCTCGTCTCGATGCGTCGCTCGGCATCGACGAGAGCCGCGGCACAAAGCCGCTCGATCGTGGATGTCGCGGGAAGGACAGTGCGGGTGCGTCGGCACTCGGCTACGAAGCGACGGGCGATATCCTCGTTCGACACCGCCATCTCGGCTTCTCGGAACAACCATTCCTTCAGCTCGCTCGCACCACGTCCGGAGAAGGTGCGGAAGCCGTAGAGCCCCCGTAACTCGGCAAGATGCTCGTGCCGTGTTTCCTCGCGGGCAGCATAGTCTACGAGATCGTCGGCACCCAGGCCAAGCTGCGCTCCGATAAATTCGATGACCTCTGCAGGGATCAGTTCGCCTGGAGCCAGCACCCGGCCGGGATAGCGCAGGACACACAATTGCAGGGCGAAGCCGAACCTGTTGTGAGCGCGCCGACGCAGCCTGATATGCCCAAGGTCTTCATCACTCAGCGTATAGTGCTTGAGCAAATCCGTCTGTGAAGTCGGCAAGCGCAACAGCGCGTCTTTCTGCCGATCGGTTAGAGTGACGCGACGCGGCATACATGTTCCTTTTTCAAAATCTGATAGCGTTCAAGACGCTTTGTTTATGAAGCTGGTTGAGATACATTTCCAGAGGTCAATGCAATCGTGGCCGAAGCGCCGCCTCAAACCAACGTTTGTGATACATGCTGATCGGATATGCCCGCGTCTCCAAAGCCGATGGCTCGCAGTCTCTCGACCTGCAGCACGACGCCTTGCGCGCCGCAGGTGTCGAACGGGACAATATCTATGATGATCTTGCTTCCGGCGGTCGTGATGATCGCCCTGGCTTGACTGCCTGCCTCAAGTCATTGCGTGACGGCGATGTGCTGGTGGTCTGGAAGCTCGATCGCCTCGGACGATCGCTTGCCCATCTGGTCAACACGGTGAAGGAGCTGTCAGACCGCAAGATCGGCCTGCGGGTTCTGACTGGAAAGGGCGCTCAGATCGACACCACGACTGCGTCCGGTCGCATGGTGTTCGGAATCTTCGCCACCTTGGCCGAGTTCGAGCGGGATCTGATCCGAGAGCGCACCATGGCGGGTCTCGCCTCCGCGAGAGCGCGCGGTCGCAAGGGCGGACGAAAATTCGCGCTCACCAAAGCTCAGGTGCGTCTCGCGCAAGCCGCCATGGCCCAGCGCGATACTTCAGTTTCCGATCTCTGCAAGGAACTCGGCATCGAGCGCGTCACTCTCTACCGATATGTCGGTCCCAAAGGCGAGCTCAGAGACCATGGAAAGCATGTTCTCGGACTTACGTAGCAACTCGTTTCTTTTCGCAGGTTGAGCCACCTCCGCGCTTCATCTGGTCTTGCCTCGGTTTCGTTCCGGTCTTTTTGAGAGCATTATTTGTTATCAAGGAGACCATATATGTCATTAAAGCATAGTGATGAATTTAAGCGTGATGCAGTTCGCATAGCACTCACTAGTGGCTTAACACGCCGTCAAGTTGCGTCAGATTTAAGTATTGGGCTTTCCACGCTTGGGAAATGGATCGCATCAATTTCCGATGAAACTAAAATTCCTACCCAAGACACTGATCTTCTGCGTGAGAATGAACGTTTACGCAAAGAGAACCGTATCCTTCGGGAGGAGAGGGAGATATTAAAAAAGGCAGCAATATTTTTCGCAGTACAAAAGCTGTGAGATTTCAGTTTATTACGGATTACCGTGGCTCTCTCTCACGTTCACGCATATGTCGTTTGATGGGCGTAACAGATCGTGGTTTACGCGCATGGAAACGCCGTCCTCCATCACTGCGCCAGCGTCGTGATCTTATACTTCTAGCGCATATACGTGAGCAGCATCGGTTGTGTTTGGGGAGCTATGGTAGGCCGCGTATGACAGAAGAGTTGAAAGCGCTGGGCCTGCAGGTTGGGCAGCGTCGGGTTGGACGTTTGATGCGCCAGAATAACATTACAGTTGTTCGAACGCGTAAATTCAAACGGACAACGGATAGTCATCATACCTTCAACATTGCACCGAACCTATTAAAACAAGACTTTAGCGCAAGCGCACCCAACCAGAAATGGGCAGGCGATATCACTTATGTTTGGACCAGAGAAGGATGGGTCTATCTTGCTGTTATCCTTGACCTGTATTCCCGTCGCGTGATTGGCTGGGCAACAGGTGATCGATTAAAGCAGGATCTTGCATTAAGGGCACTGAATATGGCGTTGGCTTTACGCAAACCACCACCGGGTTGTATTCAACACACAGACCGTGGGAGCCAATATTGCGCTCATGAATATCAAAAGCTACTGCTCAAACATCAATTGCTGCCGTCCATGAGCGGGAAAGGCAATTGTTTTGATAACTCCGCAGTAGAAAGCTTCTTTAAATCATTAAAGGCTGAGTTGATTTGGCGCAGACACTGGCAAACAAGGCGAGATATTGAGATTGCAATCTTCGAATATATAAATGGCTTTTATAATCCACGCCGAAGACATTCAACACTCGGCTGGAAATCGCCGGTGGCATTTGAGAAAAAAGCCGCTTAAAATGAGAGATAGACCGGAACACAACCGGTGCAAGACCAATCAGAAAACTGAAGGAACCTCCATTGAATCGAACTAATATTTTTTTTGGTGAATCGCATTCTGACTGGTTGCCTGTCAGAGGCGGAGAATCTGGTGATTTTGTTTTTCGACGTGGTGACGGGCATGCCTTCGCGAAAATCGCACCTGCTTCCCGCCGCGGTGAGCTCGCTGGAGAGCGTGACCGCCTCATTTGGCTCAAAGGTCGAGGTGTGGCTTGCCCCGAGGTGATCAACTGGCAGGAGGAACAGGAGGGTGCATGCTTGGTGATAACGGCAATTCCGGGAGTACCGGCGGCTGATCTGTCTGGAGCGGATTTGCTCAAAGCGTGGCCGTCAATGGGGCAGCAACTTGGCGCTGTTCACAGCCTATCGGTTGATCAATGTCCGTTTGAGCGCAGGCTGTCGCGAATGTTCGGACGCGCCGTTGATGTGGTGTCCCGCAATGCCGTCAATCCCGACTTCTTACCGGACGAGGACAAGAGTACGCCGCAGCTCGATCTTTTGGCTCGTGTCGAACGAGAGCTACCGGTGCGGCTCGACCAAGAGCGCACCGATATGGTTGTTTGCCATGGTGATCCCTGCATGCCGAACTTCATGGTGGACCCTAAAACTCTTCAATGCACGGGTCTGATCGACCTTGGGCGGCTCGGAACAGCAGATCGCTATGCCGATTTGGCACTCATGATTGCTAACGCCGAAGAGAACTGGGCAGCGCCAGATGAAGCAGAGCGCGCCTTCGCTGTCCTATTCAATGTATTGGGGATCGAAGCCCCCGACCGCGAACGCCTTGCCTTCTATCTGCGATTGGACCCTCTGACTTGGGGTTGATGTTCATGCCGCCTGTTTTTCCTGCTCATTGGCACGTTTCGCAACCTGTTCTCATTGCGGACACCTTTTCCAGCCTCGTTTGGAAAGTTTCATTGCCAGACGGGACTCCTGCAATCGTCAAGGGATTGAAACCTATAGAAGACATTGCTGATGAACTGCGCGGGGCCGACTATCTGGTATGGCGCAATGGGAGGGGAGCAGTCCGGTTGCTCGGTCGTGAGAACAATCTGATGTTGCTCGAATATGCCGGGGAGCGAATGCTCTCTCACATCGTTGCCGAGCACGGCGACTACCAGGCGACCGAAATTGCAGCGGAACTAATGGCGAAGCTGTATGCCGCATCTGAGGAACCCCTGCCTTCTGCCCTTCTCCCGATCCGGGATCGCTTTGCAGCTTTGTTTCAGCGGGCGCGCGATGATCAAAACGCAGGTTGTCAAACTGACTACGTCCACGCGGCGATTATAGCCGATCAAATGATGAGCAATGCCTCGGAACTGCGTGGGCTACATGGCGATCTGCATCATGAAAACATCATGTTCTCCAGTCGCGGCTGGCTGGTGATAGATCCCGTCGGTCTGGTCGGTGAAGTGGGCTTTGGCGCCGCCAATATGTTCTACGATCCGGCTGACAGAGACGACCTTTGTCTCGATCCTAGACGCATTGCACAGATGGCGGACGCATTCTCTCGTGCGCTGGACGTCGATCCGCGTCGCCTGCTCGACCAGGCGTACGCTTATGGGTGCCTTTCCGCAGCTTGGAACGCGGATGGAGAAGAGGAGCAACGCGATCTAGCTATCGCGGCCGCGATCAAGCAGGTGCGACAGACGTCATACTAGATATCAAGCGACTTCTCCTATCCCCTGGGAACACATCAATCTTACCGGAGAATATCGTTGGCCAAAGCCTTAGCGTAGGATTTCGCCCTCTCCCGCAAACGACCCCATGTGGGCGGTAAAATCAGCTATGTCCGTATTCCCTCACCTGAAGACTTCTGGTGATGAAAATGGCATCCCCACCCGGAAACTGGAAAACCCGCTATAAAGCCAGTGATCTTGCAGACCATCAAAGATTAGAAATGACCTGCAAGAAATGTAACCGCCTTGTTTATATCAATAAGGCAATGATCAGCTCAATTCGAGGACACGAGCAATTATATTTGGACGAAGTTGAACGACGCGCACGCTGCAAAGCTCAAAATTGCCGTGGCACCATGCGCATGGCAATGGTGCGTCTTGATGAACTCAGCGGTTTTATTGGCGGGATTGCTTGATCTCCCGCCAAGATTTTAAGATCGCAATAAACTGGCTGACTGGCGCAATAATGGTATAGCAATAAGATAAAGGCTTGCTGCGACGAGCCAAACCCAACCATCCCACTGCCCCGCGGTTAAGCCATAAAGCGTCGTAAATCCGACCGGCCCGATAATCGAGGTTATATTCGTCAACCCCGTTAAAGTTCCCTGTAAAGCACCTTGTTTTTCATCGCAAACAAGACCTGAAATAATGGCCTGCAAAGCAGGCATACCAATGCCGCCTGTGGCCAGCATAAAAATTGCCGGCAGAACCATCCAGCTTTGCGTGATAAAAGCCAGCAATAAAAACCCGCACATATCAGCGCCCATTCCAAGCAGCAACACACCGCGGTCACCCAGTCGCTTTGAAAGAGTGCCGGTTAAAACAGCTTGTACGAATGTATGTGCTGCACCAAAAACGGCCAGCGACACACCTGCTGTGCCAATATCCCAATTCAAGCGCTGTTCGCCATAAATCACCCACAAAGCGGCGGGCGCCTGCCCAATCAGCTGCATAAGAAAAAACAACGCAAAAAAGCTGGCAAGTCCCTGAACTGCAAAATTGAAGCGAAAGCCTTCAAACAAATTGATTTTGGCTGGCTGTCCTTCAGGCGGTTGTGACGGCGTTTTGGGCAACAAGAAAGCCACCAAACAAAAGGCAATTGCATTGAGAAGAGCCCCTGCCACAAAGGGCGCATGCACAGATATATCACCAAGAACACCGCCAATAGCAGGCCCTGCAATCATACCTGCACCAAAACACGCCCCCATAAAACCAAACCAACGCGCACGTTCTTCCTGTTTAGTTGTATCAGCGATAATTGATGCCGCGATTGCACCAGTTGCTCCGGTAACACCTGAGATAATCCGGCCGATATAAAGCACCCATAAAACAGGCGCTGCCGCCATTATGCTATAATCAATCGTGGCACCTAAAAATGAAACCAGCAAAATAATCCGCCGTCCATAGCGGTCAGATAACCGCCCTAAAACGGGCGCGCAAAAGACCTGCATAAACGCATAAAGCGATAAAAAAACACCATAGTGAAATGCTGTTTGCTCTGCCGGTACAAATTCATTTAATAAAGCCGGAACCACCGGCATGATTAATCCCAAACCAATCGCATCAAGCGCGACAACAATGAGTGCGGTTATAAGTGATTTTGACATAGATGTGACTTTTATTTATCATTGATAAGTTGGCGATAAAAAACTTTATCAACGATAAATTGTCAAGAGGTAATGCAATAAAATGACCAAATTGGATCGTGAGACCGTTATGAAGTGGCTATAGTTCCCCAGACACACAGACGCAGGTAAGATCACCTGCCCAGAGAAGGTGTGTGTCATGAGTCAGAAGAAAGCCTATACAGCTGAGTTTAAAGAAGCCGCGGTCAAGCTGGCGGTGGAGTCCGAGCAATCCGTCAACCAGACCGCCAGGGAGCTGGAGGTTAACGTCAATACGTTACATACCTGGATCGCCAAGTACCACCGCCAGCAGAGCACCAAGGGCGATGGTAAAGTGGATGAGCAGCACCTCTATGATGAGTTGAAGCAGCTCCGCCGAGAGAACGCCCGACTCAAGGAAGAGCGAGAGCTGTTAAAAAAGGCGGCCGCCTTCTTCGCCAAAGAATCTCGCTAAGGTATGCCTTCATCGACGCCAATCAGGGTAAGTTCAGCACTGCCCTGATGTGCCGCGTGTTTGAAGTGTCTCGTAGTGGCTATTATGAGTGGCGGTCCAGGCCGCCCAGCCCGCGAAAACAGCAGGATAAAGCGTTGAAGGCGAAGATCCGTAAACACCACGAAGAAGGCCGGGCAACCTATGGAACGCGGCGTATTCAGAAGAAGCTGACGGGAGACGATGAAGCCGTCAGTCGCCATCGGATTGCCCGACTGATGAAAGAGGAAGGGCTGGCATGCAAGACGCGGCGGAAGTTCAAGGCCACCACCAACTCGAAGCATGACAAGCCGGTCGCGCCGAACCTTCTGGCGCGACACTTCTCGGCAGAAAAGCCGGATCAGGCCTATGTGGGGGATATCACTTATATCCCGACACGGGAGGGATGGCTCTATCTGGCGGTCTTTATCGACCTCTGCTCACGGGCGGTGGTGGGCTGGTCGATGGGTAGCCGAATGCCGGCGTCTCTGGTGAGCGATGCGCTGAGCATGGCGATCTGGAAACGCAGGCCAGCTGCCGGGTTACTGGTTCATAGCGACCGAGGCAGTCAGTATGCTTCAGATAGCTTCCAGCGCTTGCTCAAGCAGCATGACTTCCAATGCAGCATGAGCCGGAAGGGAAACTGTTGGGATAACGCCCCATCGGAGAGTTTCTTCCACACGCTGAAGACCGAGCTGATCTATCACGAAGACTTTACGACGCGGGAAGAAGCGAAGCAGGCCATCTTCGAGTATATCGAAGTGTTTTATAACCGGGTGCGGCTGCACTCCAGCAATGACTACATGAGTCCGTTGGACTATGAATCAGAGCTGCGAGCAGTTGCTTGAGAATGTGTCCGGAAAACTGTTGCCAGATCATAATTCAGGCTGCACTTGAACTTCTCAACGAAGTCGGTGTTGACAATTTAACAACGCGAAAATTGGCCGAGCGCCTGAAGGTGCAGCAACCTGCTCTTTATTGGCATTTTCGCAATAAGCGCGCCCTGCTTGATGCCTTATCTGAAGCCATGTTAGAAAAAAATCACACCCGCACCGTGCCTCAGACAGGAGAAGACTGGCGTGTCTTTTTAAAAGAAAATGCACTCAGCTTTCGTAGCGCACTGCTTTCTTATCGTGATGGCGCACGCATTCATGCGGGCACACGCCCAACCAGTGCGCAATATGAGCGCGTGGAAAAACAGATCAGATTTTTATGTGAGAGCGGATTTGAACAGCCCGATGCCGTACGGGCATTAGTGATTGTCAGTCATTATACGACGGGCTCTGTCAGTGAGCAGCAAGCAGCCCTCGAAGATAGTTCTGAACGCAAACAAGCCTCAAAAGAAGCCCCTGCACAGCCATCACAGTTTCTATCTCATGCCTTTGATACATTCGATGCGGAAGGTGCCGATTTTGCCTTTGAATATGGATTGGATGCTTTAATTTCCGGTCTGGAAATGAAGAAAGCCACAAAATAACTTAGCAGATGCAACATAAAAAAGCCCCGCAAAGCGAGGCTTTTAAAATGATTAACTTAAAGATTATGCTTTTGGTGCAGCTTTTGGTTTGCGTGTTGAATAGACGACAAAGAACCCTGCAACCAAACCATAACCAAGCCATTTAAATGGCAGTATATCCGCATCTTCGCTGCGGATTGCACGTACCGCAACCGTGCCCGGACGTGTTTCCACACCCGCTTTACCACTGCTTTGAGCCGCTTCAATCTGATCAGGTGAGACGACCCATTCACGGCCTGTATATTTATCATAGGCCATAAAACCAAAGCCCACGATGAGTGCGGTGATTGCGCCTGCAATCAAACGAATGCGCATATTCATATCAAATTTCCATTATTTAATCTTGTTCAGCTTTTAAGCTGACAACAGCAAAAACATCAATTAGCAAAGCCGATCACTTATTATTATCTAATTCAAAATCACAAAATGGGGTCGTTTGCGGGAGGGGGCGGAATCCTACGCTAAGGCTTTGGCCAGCGATATTCTCCGGTGAGATTGATGTGTTCCCATCCGAGCGGCGAAACATGGGCCAAGAGATCGGGCGATAGCAGCTTTCCATCGCGTTTCTGGTTTGCAACGACCTCGCCGAGCTTCATGGTGTTCCAGAAGATGATGATGGCGGCGAGCAGATTCATGCCGGCGATGCGGTAATGCTGGCCTTCGGCGGAACGGTCGCGGATTTCACCGCGGCGGTGGAAGCTGATTGCCCGCTTCAGCGCATGATGAGCTTCGCCTTTGTTGAGCCCGATCTGGGCACGCCGTTGGAGTTCGGCATCCAGAATCCAGTCGATCATGAACAGGGTGCGCTCGACGCGACCGACTTCCCGCAGGGCTGTCGCGAGCTCGTTCTGCCGCGGATAGGAGGCGAGTTTCCGCAGAATCTGGCTTGGCGCGACGGTCCCGGCAGCAATGGTGGCGGCGATGCGCAGGATGTCGGGCCAATTGCGCTCGATCATGGCTTGGTTGACCTTTCCGCCGATCAACGCTCGCAGGTGCGCCGGGGCGGCCGACGGATTGAACGCGTAGAGCCGTTTGGATGGCAGGTCGCGGATGCGCGGAGCGAACCGGTAGCCGAGAATGGCACATGCGGCAAAGACGTGATCGGTGAAGCCGCCCGTGTCGGTGAACTGCTCGCGGATATGGCGTCCAGCATCGTTCATCAGCAGGCCATCGAGGATGTAAGGCGCTTCGCTTGCCGTTGCAGGAATCACCTGGGTTGCGAACGGCGCATATTGGTCGGAGACGTGGCTATAGGCTTTCAGGCCCGGGGTATTGCCATATTTCGCGTTGACCAGGTTCATGGCCTCACCTTGCTCTGTAGCGACGAAGAACTGTCCGTCGCTCGAAGCCGACGTGCCCATGCCCCAGAACCGGGCCATGGGTAACGCTGCCTGTGCCTCGACCACCATGGCCAGCGCCCGGTCATAGGCTTCGCCCTCGACATGCCACCGTCCAATGCGGATCAATTCCCAGAAGGTGTGGGTGTTTGTCGCATCCGCCATTTTGCGCAAGCCGAGGTTGATCCCTTCCGCCAAGATAACGTTCATTAGCCCGATCCGGTCAGCGCAGGGTGCTCCTGTGCGCAGATGGGTGAACGCTTCGGTGAAGCCGGTCGCCGCATCCACCTCCAGCAGGAGATCGGTGATGCGCGTGGGCGGGATCTGCTTGTAGAGATCGAGCACCAGATCTTCGGCGCCTGTCGGCGCGGCGGCTTCGAGTTTCTCGATATGCAGAACGCCGTTTTCAATCGACCCGCCCGGGATCGTGCCTGCGCGAGCGGCACGGCCAAGCTCGCGCAACCGCATGTCGAGGCGAGCTTGCCGGTCTGCCAGCCATTCCTCCGGCCGCAATGGCACAGCGAGACGACCGCCTTCCGCGATGGATTGTGCCGGAACGAGTGCGTGTTTCAGATCGCCATAGCGCCGGGACCTAGTAAGCCAGACATCTCCGGAGCGGAACGCATCGCGCAGATGGGGGTCAGTTTGGATATAGAGAATTATTGTACGGTAAGCCTGTTTTTTGAACAGGCTTACCTATAGCAGTTGGGTGTACTCCCGCGCTATACGGGGATTTTAAGGGGATATGCCCTAATCTGATAACCTAAATGCGATACGCCATAAGCGACAACTTAAAAGCGATAAGAGCTGGCGCTAAATCAAACCCTTGCGTAGCTCAATTGGTTAAATAATGCGCTTAACGTACAAAAATTTCCGTTCTCCAAACTGACCCCAGAGACAGCGTTCGTGCTACCTGGGACTAAAGGTTAGAACTATGTGATTACGTTACTGCGTTAGCGTCGGGTTGTGACTGATCTGCTTACAACTTAATAGCTGCAATCTTTCTGCAATATAGCTGCAAGATTGCGGTTTTGTATTCTAACACACCACGCCTTCGTGACTGAATTTTTCATCAGTTCCGTACTGTCTGGATTGCTTCTATAATGCTTCAATCAAGTAGCAATCTTGCAGCATGATTTTTTATGTTGCAATCTGGCTGCAAGATGCTAGATTGATGCTCAGATATTGACCTCTGCTGTGGAGGTCCTAAATCAAGTATGCTGCAATCTTGCAGCAATACCGGAGGGCTTTATGGCCTGGATAGTTGGATTTATATCGCAGAAAGGCGGGATTGGTAAAAGCACAAAGGCCAGAGCACTGGCCCGGGAAGCTACCAACAGCGGTATTAAAACTAAGCTCGCAGACTTAGACCTTGAGCAGGCAACCAGTTCGGACTGGCATCGCCGTCGTCTGGCTGCCGGCTTACCTCCTGCTGCTTCAGTTGAGTTGTTTGGGACAGCAAAGCAGGCTATCGAGTCAGCAGGTGATGTCGACCTTCTGATCCTTGATGGGCCCGCACGAGCAAGTAAGGGAACCCTGGAAATTGCTAAAGTCGCTGATCTCGTTGTTCAACCGACAGGGGCTTCGCTCGATGATTTAATACCTGCAATTAAGGTTTTCAATGCTCTCGTTAAAGATGGCATCCCTCGCTCCAAGTTAGTCTTTTCGTTAAGCCGTGTTGGCACCGAGGCAGAAGAGGCTGAAGCCAGGGCATATATAAGTGAAGCTGGCTATGAAACATTAGCCGGTTGTTTGTATGAATTTCCTGCCTATCGGCAGGCCATGAATGCGGGTTTAGCTGTGACGGAAACGCGTTATAAGCGGCTTAAACAAAATGCCGATGAAGTTATACAGTCGCTTATAGACAAGATTGGAGAATAGTAATGGCTGATGCATCTAAGCTAAAAAATAGGACGCGCAAAAATTTGGGGAATCCTCCGGGGCCTGAAGAAGTCGCAACCAGCCTTAATTCACCGGAAGTGGCTCCTGTCGCTGCTGTCGTTCCTGATGCTGCTGAGCAAACTGCACCCGTACCACCGGCTTCTTCTGTACCTGAAACAACGACACCGGCGACGACTCAGGTGATCAATTCCGCGCCGTACACCCGTCGTGATGGCCGTTCAGCTAGAAAAACATATCGTATTATTCCTTTTGCGACCAGGGTAACCCCTGAATTTGATAATGAAATTCGTGACATTGCAGAGCGCGAAGGTATCAAACTGGTCGAAGTTCTTGAGAACGCGCTTATCGCTTATAAGGCACAGAAGGGGTATTAATCCGGATAGCAGCATGATTGCTGCTATCTTTTTAATTATAGAATATTGCTGCAATATTGCAGCAATCATAACGCAATCTAGAGTTTTGATTGCTGCTATCTGAAAGCTATCTTTATGCTAGATTGCTGCTATGAAAATGCGTTATGATACTCAAAATGAGTATCACTGGATGTGCGGCAAATGCTCAGATTGAGTATTAACACTCGGTTTGAGGGCCTTCCGCTCGCACCGGAATGACATGGGCTAGGTATAAATACTCAATTTGAGTATCAATGGAGATAGTATGAATATTGCTTGTGATGATGGCTCTACCACAGTAAAGCTCGCATGGTTCGCAGATAAAGGTAAATTGAAGACAGGTTTGTCTTCCAACTCATTCCGTCAGGGCTGGAAAGTAGAAGGGATGGGCGCACGCCAGACCTTTAACTATGAACTGGAAGGCAAAAAGTACACTTATGATGAGGTCAGTAACGAATCTATCCTGACTACTCATATTGAGTATCAGTATACCGATGTGAATGTCCTCGCTGTGCATCATGGTCTTCTGAACAGCGGATTAAAACCGCAGCCGGTATCTTTAACAGTGACCTTGCCTATCAGCGAGTTCTATACAAAAGAGTGCCAGAAAAATGAGCTGAACATTCAGCGTAAAATTGACAACCTGATGCGACCAGTAAAACTCAACAAGGGCGAAGTGTTTACCATTGAACATGTTGAAGTCATGCCTGAGTCCCTGCCTGCCGTTTTTGCTCAACTGGTAAAAGATAATGTAGGGCCCTTTGA
Source organism: Citrobacter sp. C1 (assembly GCF_014596895.2). Classification (NCBI taxonomy): domain Bacteria; kingdom Pseudomonadati; phylum Pseudomonadota; class Gammaproteobacteria; order Enterobacterales; family Enterobacteriaceae; genus Citrobacter; species Citrobacter sp. C1. Next base: position 37,283 of record NZ_CP115036.1, on the reverse strand, counting down.
AAAATCCCTTGTGATTGATCTGGGGGGCACCAGTCTTGATGTTGGTCTTATCGTTGGTCAGTTTGACTCAGTCAGCGCAATTCACGGAAATGCAGAAATTGGTGTATCTATGGTGACAAGTGCAGCACTCACTGCGCTGAAAATGGCCTCCAGTGATACCAGCTCGATGGTTGCTAATGAGTTAATCAAACAGCGTCACGACCCTGATTTTGTACGTCAGGTTGTTAATGATGAAAGCAAAATACCCCTTGTTCTGGATACTATCGAAAGTGCAATCGCCAGTCTGGGTGAACGTGTAGTTGATGACCTTGCCGGATTCCGCCATGTTAACCGGGTTTACATTATTGGCGGTGGTGCACCGTTGATCGAGGGAGCGGTTAAGGCTGCATGGCATCACCTGGGCCAGAAAGTTGTGATGATGGATTCACCACAAACAGCACTTGTGGAAGCTATCGCGGCATTTAAAGGGGAGTAATTCTGTGGGCGATGAGCGGAAGAAGTTTACTGTCTATCTTCATCCGGATCAGACGGCAGACAATATGTCCCTGGACATAATTGAGTCTGTACCGCGGAATGAGAGAGGGGAGTTATACCGGAGGGCATTTATCTCCGGGCTGGCTCTGCATCAGCTTGATCCGCGACTTCCTGGTTTACTTGCTGTGTTGCTGGACAGGGATTTCAGTGCGGACCAGCTGGTCGGGTTACTTAGCCAGACTACGGGGTGGAAACCATCCCGTGCCGACATTCGGGATATTCTCGCTGAAATGGGCACAGGTCAGGCCATACAACCTCCTCAGCCGGAAATTATAGAGGATGAGGAAAAGCAGCGCCTCGAGCTGATGCGGGAAAAAATGAAGAAATTTATCTGAGACTCAGATCGATGCGCAGGGAATATCCGACCAACGGGTCGTGTATGCCGGTGAAAGCATTTCTCTCTTCATCTGCCATTCTTGCGCAATCCCGCGTCCTGCAAACCATACTTTCCCGAGTCCTGAATGGTTAATACCATCCAGGACTTTCATCAGCTGCTCGCTCCGTTCCCGTGGTTGTACTTCATCAAACAAATTCAGTTGCGATACCCCGGTTGGTGTGAAATCGTTCAGCATACAGCCTGCCTTTGCGTAACGATGACCATCCACCCAGATCCTGTCCAGAGCTCTGACGGCAGCGGCAATGATGTCCCGTGTATCCTGCGTGGGGATGAGCAGCTTTTCACTGGCCAGATTACCGTAGTAGGGCTCATTTACGGCAAACGGCGATGTTTTCACAAATACGGCAATATGCCTGCAGAACTGCCGTTCGCCGCGCAGCTTTTCGGCGGCCCGTTCTGCGTGCTGACAGACTGCCTGCCGCATTGCTTCATACGTCGTGACTCGCTCTCCAAATGACCGGCTGCAGACAATTTGCTGTTTGGGCGGCGGTGCTTCCTCCAGTGAAATACAGCTTTCTCCATTGAGTTCCCGGACCGTTCTCTCCAGAACCACATTGAAATTTTTCCTGATGAAAGTCGGATTCGCGCGGGCCAGCTGCAGTGCTGTGGTGATCCCCATTGTGTTCAGTTTCTTTGAGATCTTGCGGCCCACCCCCCAGATTTCGTCCACCGGCTGCAGTGACAGCAGTTTTTCTGTACGGCGGGGATTGCCCGGCGTTAACGCCAGTACGCCGCTAAATTGTGGCGTCGGGAACGGGTTTATTCCGCAGATCAGGGCGAAAGACCTTTTCGCAGCTGGCATAGAACGAATTCACGTCCGCGAGCGCAAACATCAGTCTGTGCTCCGGGTTTTGTGTATAAAAGCCGTCACCACCCCAAAAATCTGCAGTTCTTCCGGATAGAGCGTGGGGTAGGCCGGGTTCATCGGCAGCAGGGCAATGCGGGGCTTCAGCTGCAGGCGTTTAACCGTGAATTCGCCATCAGTTTCCGCGATGACAATATCCCCCTGCTGCGGCTTTTCAGCTTTGTCGACAACCATTAAATCGCCGGAGTGCAGGCCCATGTCTTTCATTGAATCCCCGATAGCCCTGACGAAGAACGTTGCAGCCGGACGCCGGACATCTGCTCCCTCTCTGGTGTTTTCCCTTCCCACAAATTCTCTGGTCACCCCGGCCATTCCTGCCTGCAGCTGGCTGCCACCCGCTGCCAGTGTGCCGCGTCCGGACGGACACGGGACGGGCGTCTTTATCGCTCAGGCCCGGCGTCGTTGTGATTTTACGCCATGCCCTCGCCTTATAAGGCGCGCCCTTCAAGCCGCTTTCGCGGCATATCCTGGCCGTCAAAAGAACTGACGGCTGCGGTATTCCACGGTCGGCGTTGACCCGTTACCGGACGCGACGAACAGGCAGCGTGCGGCAGGGAACGGTATCGCGGTGATGCCTCCTGCCCACCCTGACTGTGTAAGGAGCTTCCCATGCCGAACTGGTGTGCCAACCGACTGATGTTCAGTGGTATTCAAAACAGTGATGCCCTCAAAACGTGGATTGCCGGAGGTGAGTTGTCTCTGCATCGCCGCGCCAGAAAAGAAGGTATCCAGCTTTTCCTGGCAGGCTGCGCGGGGATACTGCGCCCCCTGACAGAGCAACATTACGCGCCATATCCGCAGCTGGTTTCTTACGGGGCGGCCGCAGACAACCGGCCTTCAGCGCAGGCGTACAGCGACTGGCTGGCGATGTTTATGGCCGGAGCTGTGCTGGATGTGGAAATCTGCCAGATGCTGCATCAGTGCTGGCTGGACAGCCATATCGGGCATGCCCGCTGGGCCACCCTCAGTGAACCGGAACAGGTGGTCATCCGGCAGCTGTACCAGCAAAAATCCTGTGACTGGGGGGACAGTTTCCGGCCTGCGCCGGTGGAGGAATGGTGGGACAGCCTGTGTGACGCCGTACCATCTGCCGGGCCGATGGATTTTCGCGACCTGCTGCCGACGCGCCTGGATATTGAAGTGAACGGCTTCAACGGTGACCTGCTGACGGGTGTCCCGTCGTCATATGACCACTATCTGACCCGGTACGGGTGTAAGTGGCCAGTTGGTTATGAGGCAAATATCTGTTTCGCCGGAGAGAACACGCTGACGGTGGATTTTGACACCCCCTGGAGTCCGGTTGGCGAAGACGTTGTGGCTGAACTCAGTCAGCGGTATGGCGGTGAGGTGGAGCACTGGTTTGCGGAGCAGGGCTGTAATTACTGCGGCTATGCAAGGTATGTCAGCGGCGAAACGGACGTGTACATCACTGACGAACTGGAGTGGGGCGAGGCTGACCCGGACGATGAGGACAGTTTCCCGGACGTATCCGGCCCGGAGTGGATTATCAACAACGTGGCGCATTTTGGCGGCTGACCGGAGGCGGGCGGGAAACCGCCCGGAATAACATGGAATTAAATCAGAATACCTGGCTTGTTGGCCTGAGTGTCGATGTCGATAGCACTGAAATGATGGTGTATTACCTGATTTCCGCGACAGGCCTGGCGCAGGCCGAAGCGGGCGTCATAGAAATGGGACGCACCTGGTGGCCATCGCTGCAACGCGAGGATGACCGGCATCGGTGGGAATATGCAGCAGGCGTGGTCTGGTTCAACAGCATCATTCTACTCGATGACGTGGAAAACAGCATCCTGCGCGGGCTGAAGTTCCTCGATGCGTGGACTGTGACCGGTTCAACGGGTACGCCGGTACTGCGTGACGAGTGGGGGAATGACTGGCGGGATATCACCCGCTGACGGAATGCCGTCAGAAGGGAGAGACATACAGGTGATTTCCAGTCACGCAGACGGTGTTAAATCAGCCCGCAGAAAATAACGCGATAAAACTGTCAGTCACACCATTTTTATAAGCTGTGGCAAATAAAAGAATCACTGACACCATTATCAGAATGGACTGTCTCGTCTTTATTTCACTTTTCTTATTCTTTAATTTTACGGCTGTGGTGAGGAGGGGATTTACAGATCCCCGGCGCTGCAGCTTTTTCCCGTTTGCATCGTCCAGAAGTTGCTGAACTCTCAGCTCATTTTCATGTGGCATAATCACATTCGGTACCCTGTGCAAAGAATACTGACATTGTAACCCCTGATTGTTTGTTCCGGTATCCACATATTCCCTTTACTTCCTTCTTTTCTATCACTTTCCGGCTCATCCGTGGAGGGAAAAGGATGTCGCGTTGCTCCGCATCCATGCCGCGCGTGGCGCGGGGATATCCACTGCCCGGAGCCAGTGTGCCGCGTCCGGACGGACACGGGACGGGCGGCTTTTCCGCTCCTGTCCGGCGTCGCTGTGATTTTACGCCATCCAATCGCACTTTAAGGCGCGCCCTTCAAGCCGCTTTCGCGGCATAAGCTCGCCGACGATGGGGACTGTCGGCTCATTATTCCACGGTCGGCGTTGACCCGTTACCGGTCGCGGCGTACAGGCTCCGGGCAGCAGGGAACGGGCGTCATACCGACGCCCTCCTGGGTGCCCCCTGTAACCACGAGGTGTCCCCATGTCCCGTTTTATCCTGGGTAACTGCGTCGATATTATGTCCGGCTTTCCGGATCGCGCCGTTGATTTCATCCTCACCGATCCCCCGTATCTGGTCGGGTTCCGTGACCGTTCCGGCCGCAGTATTGCCGGTGACAAAACCGACGAATGGCTGCAACCCGCCTGTAATGAGATGTACCGCGTCCTGAAAAAAGACGCGCTGATGGTCAGTTTCTACGGCTGGAACCGCGTCGATCGTTTCATGGCCGCGTGGAAAAGTGCCGGATTCTGTGTCGTCGGGCATCTGGTGTTCACCAAAACCTACTCGTCGAAATCGGCCTATGTCGGCTACCGCCATGAATGCGCCTATATCCTGGCGAAAGGCCGTCCGGCGCTGCCGTCGGACCCTTTACCGGACGTCCTGGGCTGGAAATACAGCGGCAACCGTCACCACCCGACCGAAAAACCTGTTACCAGCCTGCAACCGTTGATCGAGAGCTTCACACACCCGAACGCCATTGTTCTCGATCCGTTTGCCGGTTCCGGCTCCACCTGTGTGGCCGCCGTCCAGGCAGGGCGCCGTTATATCGGGATTGAGCTGATGGAGCAGTACCACAAAGCCGGGATTGAGCGCCTGTCAGCCGTCCAGCGCGCCATGCAGCGCCCGGCCGCCAACGACGTCTTTTATCCGGAGGCCGCGTAATGAACTATGCCGGACACGAAAAACTCCGCGCAGACGTGGCGGAACTGGCCAACAACATGAGTGACCTGCGGGACGCGCTGAACGGCATGGAGCACCGTTATCGCTTTGATTCCGACGTGCTGACCGAACGCCTGGCCCGTCAGACGCTTTTCCGCATCAATGCCCTGTTTATGGCGGCGTACAACGAAATGCTTGAGCTGGATACCTGCTTTAAGGACTAAGGAGAAAAACATGTACGGAACCTGTGAAACCCTCTGCCAGTTGCTGAGTGAGCAGTATCCCGCAGAAACCCCGCTGAACCTGATTGTCTGGTCCCCGGCGGATATTGAAGCGCTGGCCGACGGGATGGAGTATGCCGTTTCTGAACAGGACACAAGGGAGGTGCTGGCGCGTCTGGACGCCATACCGGAAGAACAACGGCTTGAGTCGGGTGTGTCTGCCAGTGCGGTGATGGAATTGATTGATCAGGTGAAACAGGCCGTTCCGGCGGTGATGGTGCCGGCTGACCTGCTTGAAACCCTGCTGACGACCGCCGAACAGGCGTTGTGGCACAGGGAATGGACCGCCCGGGATGACAACCACCCGGTGCCGGACAGCGTTGCCCGCCGCCTGGCTGATACGGCGAAAGTGCGCGCCTTACTGAAAAACTGAATTCCCACGCCGCCCCGGCGGCGTGGACTGAATCTGCTCAGAGGAACATAAGATCATGATGTATGGCACCCGTAAGGAACTGAATAAAAAACTGAAACATATGTTTGGCAACGACGAACACGTTGCCCTGCTGGTCTGGACGAAGCAGGACGTGATGGCCCAGGTGGAAAACATGACGGAAAGCGAGGCCGCTGCGATTTTGCAGGAAATCGGCAGCGTGGCCGGGCATACCGAAGAGGGCGTTTCCTTCCGCACGGTCCGGGAGATGTATGCCGGATTACGGGCCGACATCCCGACCATCATCGTGCCCGCCGACCTGCTGGCCCGCCTGACTGACGTCGCGGGGCTGGCGCTGGACGCAGAGGACGCCCGGACCTGGCCGCTTGTTAGCCAGCATTACCCGTCCGTGGCTGATGCCCAGGCCGATATTACGTGGCTCAGGCAGCTCCTGGCTGCCTGATATGACCGACCGCCCCGCCCGTTCTGGCGGGGCGATACTTCCCGTACAGTATACAGAGAGAATAACCATGAATAACGATACCCTGAACGCCCTCATTCTGCGCCACGGTGACAATCTGCTGCGCCGGTCCGGCTGGCCTGACTCAGTTGGTATGACGCCCGTCGCGCCCGAAACCGTACCCGGCTGGCTGTCCGTCTGCGGTGTGCTCAGTGCAGACGAGATCCTGACGCTGACAACTCGTCTGTGCCAGACCCAAAACGCCGGACTGGCGCACCTGCTGACGGCCAGCGCGCAACGGCTGGCTGGCACGCCCGCCCGGCTGCATCTGTACCCGACTCAGACTTATCCCTGGCCCGAAGCCCTGCCTGATTTTACATGTATCAGTCTGCCCTATGCGCAGGAATGGCTGACAAAAGCCGAATGCGACGACCTGCTGGCCTTCCTGAAAGATTTCACTGACCGGGTATGCGAAATCGTTCGTCAGGACGCGAAGCGCATCGCGGCAGCACTGGTGCCATCTGACGCACCACAGCTGATGGAAAAACGTTTCGGAGACTGGCGACTGGTTGCGGACGAATACGAACATGACAACTGGCTGGACAGTGAGGACGGGGAACGGCTGGATCAGGTGCTGGACGGCATACTGGTCCGGGATGCGCGGTTTTGTCCGGTCCTGCTCACCCTGGTGAATGAGTCCCGGGAAGAAATCGAAGCGGCCGGGGTGATGACCGATCTCCTGCGTTTCCCGGGGGAACCGGTGCGCCGCTGGTTTGACCGTCGCGTGTTGCGGGATGTGTTGAACGAAGTCCGTAATACTGACCCGATCGGGGATTAAGTCAGGGAGGGAAGGGGGAAACCCCTTCTTTTTATCTGCCGGTGACTCAGAAGCTGAAAAGGATGTCGCCGGCTCCGCTTTTATGGCGGCCCCGTCCCTGCGTGACGTGGCCTGGTGGTTTTCCACTCTGTCAGTCCGGTGTCGTGTGCGGGCTGTGCCGTGCATCCATCGTAGTCGGGCTGTCGGGGATACAAGGGTCCGCTGGCGCCGCTGCGGTCACCCGGTCCTTCCTTCACGCCAGCCGTTATCTTCCGGTCGTTCGACCGCTCAGGTTTCACGGTCTCACCCTCCAGCTCCCGTCTGCCGTGCGCGTCAGGCTGCGGCTTCCCTTGCGCCCTTGTATCCCCGACCGATCGCCCGACTGGTCTGGATGCACGGCACCGCCCGGTGTCGCGGAATATGTGATTACGGAGGTTTACCATGCAGTTAGCTACACGTCAGCACACCCTTAACGTCGAAGAATCCGACCGCCTTTCTTTCCTGCCGTACATGTTCGGCACCGATTTTATGCTGGCTGAATTACAGGTGTATGCCCTGGCAAAACAGTGGATGCCGGAATACAACGGCGTTACCTGGCATTTCATCCGTCTGCCGGACGGCGGCGGCTACATGATGCCCGACTGCGGTCGGATTCACATGATCAACGGTGAAAACTGGTTTGATCGTACCGTCAGCGCCGACGCCGCCGGAATTATTCTCACCTCGCTTGCCATTACCCGCCGTTGCTGGATGCATCACGACTGCGGCAACGCTGCACTCACACACCTGTATATGCTGCGTGATACCCAGCTCTGGAATCACATCGTTTTTCACCCTGAATGTAACGCCATTTACGCCGCGCTTGACTGATTAACAGACGGGGCGGCGATGCCACCCCTTTTAAAGAGGAATAAAAATGTACGCACCCGTGAAAGAAATCATGACCGATCTCCTGAAATATAACCTGTCATCTGATGAAGCATTGCTGGTTTTGTGTATTACGCGGGAGGATATCCGCATGCTGACCACTGAGTGGAATTTGTCCGAAGAGGATATTACGTGTGTCATGCAGCGACTCGATGCGACGTATGATCAGGGAGCCGATGTGAGCATGGTTCGTGGCATCACTGAAGAACTGATGGACGAGCGCCGCGCCATACGTGATGTCAGCGTTCCGGCCAGTGCGCTGCAAAAAATAATGTTACTGGCAGGCAGTGAAATGAAACGACTGTATGCCGTGGCAGAGGACGGGGGCGGGGATGCAGACGCCTTCCTGGCTGAAGAAATGGATGCCATGTGCCAGTTACAGACCGCGATCGACGCATAAGAAGGACCCCCCCGTGAATATTAAGCCGGAAACCCGCGAAATTCTTCGCCAGTACAAAGCACTGATTAATGCCCGCCGCCGTGATGCTGACCAGCGTGAACTGACGACCGCGCAGGTCGTGGATGAAATCTGTGAGTACATGACCTGTCAGTGTGCCGTGTACATCGGCGGTCATTTCATCTTACAGGGAGGAAAGGGCAGGTAAGCATGATGGCAGGCGGTTATGCCGCCTGTCAGCCCGCGCGAAAAAACAGGCAGGCTGGCGCCTGCGGGGGAAGGACCCGCGCCGCGCTTCGCGCCGCTCCCCGTCCTTTTCCCCTCTGACACTGAGGGCGTTCACTTACAGCAGGTTTCCCTTTCTGTCAGAGGCTGTGATGATAGTTTTTTCTGCCCAGTGTGTGAGACTTTTTTCCTGCCGGTGATAATACGCTGCCTGTGCCTGTGCCTGTGCCTGTGCCTGTGCCTGTGCCTGTGCCTGTGCCTTCTCATTCTGCTTTTGCTATTCCCCTACTGATTTCGCTGACAACGGGCGACTTCCCTGACGGGAACCGGGGCTGTCATGCTGCGCACCGGGCCTGCTGCGCTGTCCCGGCCCGGCCCCTCCGGGGCAGCGGGTTTCCATCCCTCTGTCGCAACGTCAACGGCAGGCTTGCTGCGACCGTCCCGGTCACGCCGCCCCTTGCGCGCCGTTGCCTGCGCTTTTCGCACCCCGGCGGTAAGGCTGCCGGGCTGTAAGGCGCAACGCCGTTTCGCTTGCCGCGCCCCGACGTTGCGGCGGGCCCCTGCTCTCATCCACGTCTGGTGCCTTTTCACCGCTTAAGCCCCTCTCGCCCGGGCTGAGACAAGCACAAACGCTGTCAGCCGTCCAGGGTAAATGGCACGCGGTAAACCGCGCCCAGGACAGCTGCCATCGCCCGTGCTCGTTTACGCCCCTGCGGCGAAGGTTCTCAAACGGGTGAAGTTAAATACCAGAGGGAACAGCGCAGCAGGTTCCCGCAAACGTCAACACCGCGGCTCCCGAAACTCAACGGGTGATGTTCTTTAAAAACCAGGAGGAAGAAAAATGCAGGCTCAGGCGATGCGTGTTTACCAGATTGCGTTCAGCGGACGCGATGCTCAGGGCGTTTTACCAATGTTTACCCGTATCCGCGCCGTGACCGGAAAGCGGGCTGTCAGGGCATTTATCGAACGTTATCAACCCGTCAGCGGCTGGTTTTTAGGCGACCCCGAAGATATTACGGACAAAGTACAGAAGGAGGCAGAAGGGACGGGCAGCAACCCGCAGACATGAAAAAAGCAGGGTAAACCCTGCTTTGTCCACGTCGCAAAAGTCGCACCAACGGCTTTTACGGCTTCATTAACTACCAGAAGGAGTTAATTCAGATGACTGTTACTATTGTTTCACCTTCCGCCGGAGCTGTAAAGCCCCGCCGTCAGACGCGCATCATTCGGGCCGATATTTCGGCATCTGAGATTAAACCCGAATTAAAAGCATTCGGACGGCACATCGCCAGACGTCTCCGCAAGGGGCGCGGGGTGCATATCCCCGCGATGACAAATACCGCCTACGGGCAGGTACTCCGCACCCTTGAACTGAAACGCGCATTTAACTGATGAGGTGAGCCGCCCCGCGAGGGGCGGCAACCACCGGAAGGAGAAAAAAATATGATACAATCCACCGCACTGGCACTGACTGCCGGCATCACCCCGCCGCCCGCGTCTGAAGACCGCCCCGCGCAGTCGTACCGGGCGACCTATTCCCCGGATGACAACAAATTGCGCCTGTATGCCGCAGAGCGTCTTGATGATGAAACGTATCAGAAAATCCATGCTGTGGGTTTTCGCTGGGCACCGAAACAGGCGCTGTTTGTCGCGCCCGCCTGGACGCCCGCCCGTGAGGACGTGCTTCTGTCTCTTGCCGGAGATATTGAAGACGATGACAACACCCTTTTCGACCGTCAGGAACAACGCGCCGACCGTTTCAGCGGCTACAGCGAAAAACGCGCCGGGGAGTCAGAGCAGACGCTCGCGCAGGTGGACGCGCTGGCGTCGGTTATCCCGTCCGGACAGCCGATCCTGATTGGCCATCACAGCGAGCGCCGCGCGCGACGGGATGCGCAGCGTATTGAAAACGGCATGAAACGCGCCGTGATGCTCTTTGAACGTGCGGAATACTGGGAGGATCGGGCGCACGCCTCCCTGCGTCTGGCGAAATACAAAGAACGCCCGGATGTGCGCTACCGCCGTATCAGAAAGATTGAGGCGGACAAGCGCAAGGCGGAGCGGAATATTGCCCAGGCGCAGAAATATCTGACGATGTGGCGGGCGCAGACGCTGGATCTGAAAATGGCGCGGCTTATCAGTAATTACGATCATATTTACACCTGTTTCACGCTGGAAAAATACCCGCGACCCGCAGATAAAAGCCAGTACGAAGGCCAGATGTCCCTGCATTCGGCGCTTGAGAATGAGATTATTACCTTTGAACAGGCCCGCGATATTGCCGCCCCTTATCATGAACGCACGATCCGCCATCAGCAGCGCTGGCTGAATCATTACCAGAACCGCCTGGCCTATGAACGCGCCATGCTGGATGAAAGCGGCGGCGTGGTCACCCGTACCCGGGAGTTTGAGCCGGGAGGGCAGGTTCAGAGCCGGGGCGAGTGGCTGACCATCATCCGCATCAATAAAAGTAATGGCGCGGTCAGTTCAGTTGTCACCCCGTATTACAGCTTTATGCGCTGCAACGGGACCATGACACTGACCCCCGACCGCATCACGGACTATAAAGCCCCGTCTGCGGAAGAAGCTCTCGCCGCAAAGCAGGCCGCGAAACGCCCGCCGATCGTCAATTATCCGGGGGAGGGTTTCCGCGAAATGACCAAAGCTGAATGGTCGAAAACCCCGGCTGATTATAAGTCGGTCCGGGGTGTCGCTGAAAATGATGAGCATGGCGCGTACCGCTTCCGCCGCATCATGACCAGCGGTTACACGCTCGAAAACGTGTACATCACCGACATGAAAACCGTGGAAATCCCGCAAAAATAACCGACAGACTCCCCGGCATTACGCCGGGGAGGTAAGGGCCATTTATATGCATAGTGAACTCAGGGATCGCATTCAGGCGATGCGGGCCAGACTTGACGGGCGCACACCCGTGGCCGAAATCCGGGCCAGCTCGCAGCTTTTCGTCACTCCCGATCCGGTCTGTCGTCAGATGGCTGACCTGGCAGAGCTTAACGATTCTGACCGGATATTGGAGCCGGAGGCCGGAACGGGGGCCATTTTACGGGCGATCCGGGAGGTGGCCCCGCGGGCACGGTGTGACGCCGTGGAGCTTAACGCCGCGTTAGCCGCACATCTGCGGGCGGCGTTTCCGGGCGTTAACGTCCGGTGCGGGGATTTTCTGGAATACCAGCCGGAAAGCCTCTGGAACAAAATCCTGATGAATCCGCCGTTTCAGCATGCGCAGGATATCCGCCACATACAGCACGCCTTAACGCTGCTTGAATCCGGCGGGATACTGACGGCGGTCTGTCTGAACGGGCCACGCCAGCAGAAAATACTCCGCCCCCTGGCTGATGTCTGGGAGCCGCTGCCGCGTGGAACATTCACGTATACCGATGTTTCAACCGTCCTGCTCAGAATTCTGAACTGACGGACACCGTGAGCCGGGCGGGGGAGGATGCCCCCGTCTGGCCGCGCCGGAAAAGGCCGCGCGCCTGTGGCGCAGAAGGGCATTGCGCTGACGCGCAATGCCCTTCATTTGCGTCATAACCACTCTCAGAACTTGCTTCCAGCTGATGAGCTGTCTTGTTGCCCTTCGATAATCCCTTTTCCGGATACCAGGACTGTCACTTTTCCTCCTGACATACGACCTGATGGCGCTTATTCTGCTGCAACACACCCTGCTGTCTGGTTGCTGTTCCGTGTTTTTTAAAATCTCAACTCCCCGGGCGATGGCCCCCTTCGGCTCCCGGCCAGCGCTGCTGTCCGGTCGTCGAGCCCCACTCCGCCAGGGCAGCTGCTGCGCACCCGCCAGTCTCCGCCGAATCCCTTCGGGGTTCGGGCTTCGCTAGGGTCTGATGGCGAAGGTCAACCCCTGGCTTGCTGCGACCGTTCCGGCCGCGCCGCCTCCACCGCGCCGGCGGGCCGTCGCTTTAAGGCCGCCACGCCGTACCGCCGTGTCGGGTGTGTGCATCCTGTTCATCCGGTGAGGCCATCGCCCCGTGTGTCCTCACGCGGAGGGCTGGTCGTAGCACCGCCGGGTCGTCATCCAAAGGGTGAAGTGAACGCCGCCAAAACTTTTTGCGAAGGACCGCAAAAACTGTTGTCTGCGCCCTTTTCCTGCCGCCCCGCCGTCGCTCCTTTGCCCTTTGCCGCGAGAGAACTCACCAGGGAGATGGACAACCATCACCACAGGAGAAAACCAGGATGCACACACGAAACGTCAACGTCAGAACCGCCGCTCAGGAATCTTCCAGGAAGATGAGTGAAGGGCAAAACCCTGTTTCCGCCGCGCGAGAGTGGGTGGCTCAGGCCACTGCGCTGAAAGCAGGTGTCACTGTCACCGTGTCCGCTGTGAGCCGCTACGGCGATGTTCAGGTGGAAATCCGTACCCACGGAACGCTTAACTGGCGTGCCTGGTCGTTTGAGCCCGATTTTCTTTTTGAACTGAAACGCAACCTGCAATACGTGCAGATGTAACCGGAGGCCGGACGTCCGGCCTTAACCCAGAGAAGGAGGAACCATGCAGAACCTTAACACCCGCCAGACGACCAGAACGGTCGGGCAGAGCACCGAAATCGTGAAGCTGCTGCGCATTCAGGCCAGCGACACCCACGTGGTCGAGTTTGACAACGTGGACACCCGTTTTAATGACTGCAACAACTGGCAGGTGATGGCAGGGGGCAAACGTGTCCTCTTCAGCAACCGCATGTATGAGCGTTTTTCAGATGTGAAATCGGGGATCGTGGCAACGATTAACGTGTGTGAAAACAGCGCTGGCGTAGCGGATGCAGCAATGCTGGCAGGGGCAAAAGTCATGATGCAGGTACTCGACGGTTATCCGTCCTTTGCGGCACTGGCTGCACACCCGAAACGCATCACTGACTGAAAGAGTGCCGTGACCGGATCGGACCCCAGTCACGGCTGACCGTCACTTAAACTAAAGAGGTAAAATCATGGTCACCACCAATACTACGGCAAAGAAAGCGGCTAAATCCACCCGCATGACAAAATCTGCGGAAAAAAATACTCAATCCACTGAGCAGAAGCTCGTCCGGTTACTTGCGGACACCCCGGTGCAAATCTTCCCGTACTCCCGCCTGTCGCGTACTGACCTCAACACGCGCATCATTCCGCATACTGACACGGAAGTGGAAGAGATGGCTGACAGTATTCAGGCAATGGGTATCCTCCAGAACCTGATCGGCACGGCGTTGCCGGACGGGACGATCGGCATCGTTGGCGGGGAAGGTCGTCGCAGGGGCACGGGGATTCTGGTGCAGCGCGGGGTACTCGATGCCGACACCCCGTTTATTCCGGTGAAAGTTCTGCCTGTGGAAATGGCGGTGGCTGCCTCGATGATCGAAAACGGCAGACGCAAAAACATGCACCCCGCCGAGCAGATTATCGGCTTCCGTACGCTGGAGCAGGAGGGGAAAACAGCCTCGCAGATCGGTGCCCTGCTGGGGTATCACCCGCGCCACGTCCAGCGCTGCCTGAAACTGGCGAACCTTGCGCCGTCACTGCTGGATTCACTGGCGCGGGATGAAATGACCCTTGAGCAGTGTGAAGCGCTGACCCTGGCTGATTCTCACGAGCGTCAGGAGCAGGTCTGGAAAGAAGCTGTTGAACAACATCGCACTCCGAGTGTACATACTCTCCGTAAAATGGCCACAGATGACAAGATGGCCATAAGCCATCCGATGTTTGTCTTTGTCGGTGAAGAAGCCTACCTCGCAGCAGGAGGTCATCTGACCGCCGACCTGTTCAGCGATAAAGACAGTACTTTTGCGGATGCCGCGCTGGTGAAATCCCTGCTGGCTGGCAAGCTCACCGTACTCGCCGCCCGTCTGAAGCAGGAGCAGGGCTGGGGCTGGGCTGAGTTTCGTATGACGGAACTCAGCGGTCACGGCGATGATAAAGAACTGTACCGCTTTGCCATGCCAGCGGCTGTGCTGACTGATGATGAACAACGGCGTATCGACGATCTGGAACAGGCCATCGAAGACTGTGCGACTTACGACGATCAGTACGAATTTCAGCAGCAGATTGATGATATCTGGATCGAGGCCAAATACCGCGAGGCCACACCGGAATTTCGGGCGGCGCATGGGGTATGGGTGTCATGGGATAACGGCGATTTTCAGGTTCAGCCGGGTATCCGCAAACTGACTGACGAAGATCGTGCACAGGAAGAACAGGAGCGGGAGGCGCGACAGGCACAGGATAACAATGTCATCACCTACACCACGCCGGAAACACCTGCCGATGCATATCCTGCAACGCTGGTTAAAGCTATGTCTGCTGAACGGACTCTGGCAGTACAGGCTGAACTGGCGGGGCGTCCTGATGTATCGGTGGCACTGCTGACATGGACACTGTGTCTCGGGCTGTTCGAACGCCGCTATGGTCACCGTGATGAACCCCTCAAAGCATCCGTCTCCAGTAATCAGTCTCTGCTTGCCTCACTGGCCCCGTCCGGGGATGAGGGTAAAGCCCTGCTGTCACTGAAGGCTCAGCGGGAAGTCTTTCAGGCGACGTTGCCGGAAGACTGGCATCTGGATTTCACCTGGCTGCTGTCATGGTCTGCGGAACAGGTGTGCGCCCTGCTGGGATTCTGCGCGGCACACGGGATCAACGGTATTCAGGAGCGCCTGTATAACCGTACTGAGCGGAGTGAACTGGACGGGCTGGAAGCGGCACTGGACTTTGACCTGCGCAAATGGTGGCAGCCGGATGCGACAAACTTCTTCGGTAAACTCAAAATTGCGCAGATTGGCACGGCTTATGAGGCTGCGGGGCTGTCTGACCGGGCACGGGAGATTGTAAAACTCAAACGGCGTGATGCCGCTGCCGCTGCCGCAGATGAACTGAGTGCAAAAGGCTGGTTACCTGACTGGATGGTTCGTACTCAGTCCGATGAACAGGATGAGAATGACAGCGCTGAAACCGACCTGACTGACCACGCCGCTTAACCCGGAGGCCGCCGCCTTCGTGCGGCGGGAATGACATGACCATGATTTATGACCTGAACAAAATTAACCGCCTGACCGCCTCCGACATGGAGTCTGTCCGCCAGCAGGGTGAAGATGCCCGTCGTGGACTCAGTGATGCCGTGCTGGCTCTGCTGCCTGTACCGCAAAACTGGTGCATCTGCGCCGAATACCGAACGGAGTTTGGTGGTCTGTTCCCCGTCCAGTGCCGTCTCAGCGCGGACGGCTGCGATGAGTACCATCTGTGCGTGTGCAGCCCGGGTGATATCTCGCCGTACTGGCTTCTTGTCTTGCTGTCTGCCGGAGGTCTGGTTGTTCGCACGCTCTGGCAGGGAGAGCAATTTGATCCCGTTCGCATCGGTACGCTGGTCAGCCAGGTCGCCGGAATGCGCCGCTTCGGCTGTTCCGCCCGCACGGTCGTCAGTCTGCTGAATGAGGAGGTGATGGCATGATCCCGTCAACACACGCTCTTGTGACGCTGAAGCCTGCCCGCCAGGCGGCACTGCAGGCCATTATCAGTGTGGAAACCGCCCGAGAACGGGGGGCGCGTCTGTCCTCTCTGCCACATGTACGTACTTTTTTGCGCGTGCTGACCGGCAGCAGTCGGATTAACACGGCGGTGGCACAGCGTATTCCCGGCCTGAACTGGGAGCCGAAGAACCGCCTGTGCAGTCTTAAACAGGTTGAGGAAGCACTGGATCGACTGATTGCCAGCAAAGGGGAGCATTGCCCGCTGCCGCTCTCCACGGATGTACAGGCCGAACTGTTCCCGGAGGTGATGCATACCCGGACAGATCGCCGGATGCAGCGCGAGAAAATTGCGTTCACCCGCAAAATGCGCCAGGAAGACCGGGCGATTGAGCATCGCTGGCTGTTACGCCAGAACCTGCTGGGGCAGGCGGTGACCGAACTGAATTTTCAGTCACCGGAAACCATCAATGTCTGGTACCGGCGCTGGGCAGACGAGTTTGACGCGCGTGAACTTGAGTCTGCATTCTGGTGCTGGCAGACGCGGTTTGCCTCGCTGAAGTCTCTTGAATGGCTGCACTACAGCAATGAGCCGCTGTATGCCGTTATGCATGAAATCCGGTTCATCGTCCGTGACACCCCGGCACATGTGCGCGAGGCAGAACGCTGGCAGGTTCCCAACAAGCTGACAGACCGGAGCGGGCTATGAAGTGGCGCTATTCACTCCGCTGGAAGCTGCCGCGTACTCCGTGCCCGGGTCCGCAGGAGCTGGTCTCTGACGTGGTGGAGGCCGGGCAGCCCGCCCCGGAATCGGTGATGTCGCGCTGGGTGGCGGGGGCCGGGTATGCCGTATGCGTCGATTTTCTGGATGAGAGGCAGATCAGACGCTGGAGTGATGAACGGAAAGCCGCTGCCCGCAGGCGAAATCTGGAACGCCGGGTAAACCGGATTGCGCCGCTGTTTGCGGAGGAACTTATCTCGCGGGAACTGACGGAACGCCCGGACTATTTTCGCGGAAAAACAGTCCGGTAATCGCCGGATACCTGGTCAGCAGGAAGCGGTGTAAGGTATAATGGCACTGGCGCTTGAGGCTTTTTGCCTCATGACGTGAAGGTGGTTTGTTGCCGTGTTGTGTGGCAAAAAAGCAGAAAGCCCCGAGTAATCTTTCAATTAACCCGAGGCCCACTGTATGTCTCATCAACACCAGTATGGCCTCTTACCGTGCAATTTGCAAGGAGGAGTAAACCATGAAACTACCACGAAGTTCCCTTATCTGGTGCGTATTAATCGTGTGTCTGACACTGTTAATATTCACATATCTCACCCGATCCCGCCTGTGCGAGATAAGGTTGAAAGACGGAAACAGGGAGGTCGCGGCAAGCCTGGCTTACGAATCCAACGGTAAGTAGCAACCTGGAGGTGGGGATTAATCCCCACCTTTCCAGGGCTGGTGTGGTTCTGACATGCCTGAAGCGCCTTTATGAAGGGGTTGCCGGTTCGCTGGCAGCCCCTTTTTCCACTTCTGGTGCGACCGCACGCATGAACAACCAGAAAGGAATGTTCCCTCCAGGGGAACGGAGCAGGGCGGCAGCGCCTCCGGCGCGCCCGCTCTCTTCCCTTCATGTGTTACCTCTGTATTACATACTAATGCTAATGTACGCCTCCATTAGCATTAATAATTAAACTATTCAAACCTTCCTCGCCTCGCCGGAAATCTGAATGCGGAAGTGATGGCACAGCTATCTCATGGCCTGAAACAGAAAAACTGGCAGGGCGATGGCCCCCTTCGGCTTCCGGCCAGCGCTGCTGTCCGGTCGTCGAGCCCCACTACGCCAGGGCAGCTGCTGGCGCACCCGCCAGTCTCCGCCGAATCCCTTCGGGGTTCGGGCTTCGCTAGGGTCTGATGGCGAAGGTCAACCCCTGGCTTGCTGCGACCGTGCCGGTCGCGCCGCCCTGACCGCGACGGTGTGACTGTCGCTTTAAGGCCGCCACGCCGTTCCGACGTGTCGGGTGTGTGCACCCTGTTCCCCCGGTGAGGCCATCGTCCCGTGTGTCCTCACGCGGAGGGCTGGTCGTAGCACCGTCGGGTCGTCATCCAAGGGGTGAAATGCACTCCGCCAAAACTTTTTGCGAGTATCCGCAAAAACTTTTGTCTGCGCCCCTTTCCTTCCTCCCTTCGCCGTTGCTCCTTTGCCCTTTGCCGCGAGAGAACTCACCAGGGAGATGGACAACCATCACCACAGGAGAAAACCAGGATGCACACACGAAACGTCAACGTCAAAACCGCCGCTCAAGAATCTTCCAGGAAGATGGGGGGCGAACTACCTCCGCTGAGAGGTCTGGCACTGCGCATTCAGTGGGGTAAAGCGCGCGTGATGCGTGTTATCGACGCCGTGAAAGCGAAAAACGAGGCGCTGGATGTTGTTTTTGAGGCGATGCTTGAAGGCTACGGCGATTTTGCCAGTGGTAAGCATACCCCTCCGCATATGTTTTCAGACGTTCCGGAGCTGGTAAGTGCGTGGCATAGCGGATGGGCACAGGCCGCTGGCGTCGAGGAAACGTCGAATTGTGCCTGCTGCCAGAGCGGCAGCGGTGAACCCTGCCCGTATCACGATTAACGAACGGGCAGTGACTGCTGCCCCATGAACTGTCCCCGCGTCATTTTCGCAGGGAATAACCCGGACAACCCGAGGAGGACACCCGATGAACGTTAACACCCCTACCGGAACATGTGATTCAGACCTCACTCCGTCCCAGTTCACGGATCTGTTTTGCTGGGTCCTGGCTGCATCGGAAGGGGAGCCACAACCAGGTATTTTTACACCGCCAGCGAATGCCTCTGAGCTGACGTTAATTGATTACGAATGCCCGGATTATATCTCTGTCTGGGTAGTCGACGGGTGTCCGGTAGCAGCTGCAGCGCCGCTGGATAATTTCCATCGCGTTATTTCTTCATCTCTCACTAAATAATCAGGAGTAAATAATTATGGTCAGTTTCGCAAGCCGCTATCGTATGCCAACATCAATCCGTAAAGACCGCCCGCTGACGAATGACGAATTACAGCGCATTGTTCCGAGTGCGTTCTCTGAGGAAAAACACGATTCTCGTTCAGAGCGTTATACGTATATTCCAACGATTGTCATTCTTGACCGATTACGTGATGAAGGTTTTCAGCCATATTATGCAACCCAGTCCCGTACGCGTGACCAGGATAAACGCGACTTTACAAAGCATATGCTCCGCCTGCGTCGTCATGACCAGATTAACGGAAAGGAAGTACCGGAAATTATTCTGCTGAATAGCCATGATGGTTCAAGTAGCTATAAAATGATCCCCGGTATGTTCCGTCAGGTTTGTAGTAATGGCCTGGTTGCATGGAAGGATTTTGGCGAAATTCGCGTGCCACACAAAGGAGATATTGTCGGGCAGGTTATCGAAGGTGCTTACACGGTGCTGGAAACATTTGACGCGGTCGATGAAAATATTGACCTGATGAAAAGCATTCAGCTTACTTTGCCTGAGCAGCGCCTTTTTGGCGCAACAGCCCTGGAACTTAAGTATGACGGAAAACCGGCACCAATAACGCCGGAGCAAATTATTAACCCCCGCCGTGTTCTCGATAAAGGGCAGGATTTATGGACAACATTTAACGTGGTGCAGGAAAATGTGATCCGTGGGGGGATTCGTGGCAGAACGCCAAAAGGGAAGATGACCAGAACGCGGGAAGTCTCCGGAATAGATGGTGACATCAAATTAAATCAGGTTCTCTGGAAAATGGCCGAAGAGTTTGCAAAACTCAAAGCCTGAGAAAAAGCCGCTCCTATGAGCGGTTTTTTATTTTATTAATTTTTGTTGATAACGATTTCTTCGGTTTTCCTCGCTGCTGACACTGAGGGGGGCTCTGATGATTGTTCCAGTATTGTTTTTCTGGCGAGCAGAATACGGTAGATGTTTTTTATTTCTGTAGCGTAGGCACGGCGTTTTTTTATCATCACATCACGTGGCCCCGTATTATACATTCCAACGCTGTCCCAGTTTTTCCCGTAGGACTGGAAGTTGTGCGCCAGAACCCACGCACCCGAGTAAACGCATATGCATGGATCTTTTAATAGTCGATCGCGGGTAATATTAAACGTTTTAAGTTTACTGTAATGATAACTGTTCACCTGCATCCCGCAGACATCTTCTGATCCATCGTTGTTTGATCCATTTACCGCAGACGCTTTAAGACGACTCTCTTTAATTGAAATTGCCATAAGCAGCAGCGGATCTATTTGATAGTCTCTCCCCGCCTGGTCAAAACACATCTGCGGTGCGGCGAATGTCGATAGTGAGAACATCATCAACAGGATGGGGAATTTCGTTATTTTCATTTTATGGACCTTATGTCGATCATAAACCGGTATACGCTGCGCAATAAAAAATACTCCGCCAGATCATTTGAATCAAGATAATTCCCTACAAACGCGCGGAAGCGCTCTGAATCATGCATTCAGCCACGCTCTCAAATACCAGTTACAACCCGGGCACACTTATTTACTTGCCGCTCTTTGCTAACCCTTTAAAACATCACACCCCACGCAAGATTTCATCTTGCAGTTTTTTCCTTTAATTACATGATGATATGTCAGTATTTAATATGCATTCATCGGTTATAACCCATTTGTGTCACACAAACCGACACTATGGTATCGTAGGAACAGAATACCTGTTGGTGTCAGTATGTAGTACATGTATCGTACAATTGTAGATGTGCATTATTAACATTGAATTAGATATCGCACAGTGTCACACTATCGCACATAGTAGTGATGGTTTGTACTACTGTACAGAGGCATGAAAAGTCTTAATCTGTCCCCGCAGAGGAAATCCGGGAACCGCAGTATAGCATCATCCTTCATGATGTAGTGTCGGTTCCGACACTAACTTAAAAAGGTTAAATATATGGGGCGAGTGGGAATATACCTTAAAGATAAAATTGAAAGGGAAGTACGGGACATAGTTCTGAAAGACCTGCAGAACGGGGCCAATCCTGGAGAAGCAAATATTTCAGCAACATGCAATGAATTAATTCGTCTCGGCCTGCTTGTCTATAAAAGGGATGACGATGATGGACATAAGTTCGACCTGGAAGGATACAGAAGAGACCTGATAAGAAAAGTTGCTGGCTCAAGAGAGGGAACCGTCCTTATAGCTACCCTTCTCGCTGAAATGTATTTGAAGATGACAGGAAAAGAAGGGGAAGGCAGTCTTGAAGACACGCTCAATATGCTTATCAGCGGAATTAACAACGCCGAAGATGATGCTGAATCTAAGCACTTCGTGATGGAGTAGAATAGAACTGGAGGTCGGCTTATCCCGACCTCCGCCGATCACCGCGCACTGTCCTTATCCCACGGAAGCGCGCTTTTTTCTGCCTCATTAATTTTTTCTTTTAAGTAACTCTCAAATTCCATGCACAGCACTTTCAGGGCTTGAGCATCCTCATTCTGTTCAAGTACCCGCCCTGTAAAATATTTCAGTGTACTCATCAACCTCGTCAGCATTTCATCATTCAGACTGCGCCTGTGAACCCTGGCCATTGTGCGAATCTCTTCGGCAAGATTCCCCGGAATACGCATACTATATCCTGTTGTCTTACCCGGAAGTAATATTCGCTCACCCTCACGCCACACCCAAAGATGCTCCGCAGGGGGACTATCCCTTTTATTTACCTCCCCGCAACGTGTATCCACATCAAGCAGGTTATGCAGCCAGTCTTCAAACTTCACCGCCAGAGAAATCAGTCTCTCACCTTCCGCCGTTTTAATAACAGGAATATCCGGCTGATAATTCAGAGACAATAACAGGCGTGCAATAATTTCGTCATTAACACTTCTCTTTCCTGCTCTGGCACATACTCTCAGCTCCATCAGTAAATTATCCGGCGCCCGCAGTCGCCACTCAACAGCCTCACCCGGGCGGAACTTACGCGGCCTTCCCCGGCCACCCCACATTTTCTCTTTTACTTTCATTGCTATAGATCTCGCATTCAACACTCCAACAACCTGAATGACCAAGCCTACTCACTTATATATTCAGAAAAATCCTAAATATTTTAAATAATGTGACATGTGTCACAGTTTTTTTTTTTTAGAGTCATGGGACAATATCGCGTGCGTAAACAAGCACTTACGTACACTCATTTTGTTTACATCCGGAGAAACAAGCATGTCCACAAACGGTAATGCCCTTAATGTCATGAAGGGATGGGCGGTAGCGTCTTTATTTCGTAAAGCTCGCGAAAACCGACAGTTAAAAAAATTTATTAAAAACGGAGGGTTGATTTTAATTTCACTTATGGTCGCACACCCAGCTCTGGCCAGCGGAACTGATTTACTTGCATCACAAAACACAACCGTTAACTCAACCTTCGGTTCTGGCTCTTCCATTGTAAAATGGTTTTATATTGCCGAAATTATCATGGGCCTGTTTATTTACATCAAAGTACGCTCGCCGATGGTCTTTGTCGGTATTGTTATGTGTATCATTTTCACCCGCGTCGCTTTCAGTATTGCGAGCTGACCATGAACGGGGAAGAGGATAAATACTACTTCCCGGAAACACTCAATCAGCAGGAACGCTATTTCGGTCTCCCTCTCGATGAACTGTTAATTGTCGCACCTTTAATTATCCTGGGTGTGCTGAACAATATGTCACTGGAGCTTTCTGTTATCGCGGGCCTGCTGTGGGCAACCATCAGATATCTGAAAAAAGGTCAGGGGTCATTCTGGCTGCTGAATTTCTGCTACTGGCATCTTCCCTCTTTTTTATTCAGGGTGACCTTCAGGCAGATACCTGATTCAAGTTTCCGGCACTGGAGAGCGTAATTACCATGAAGCTTAAAATTAAAGGTGAACGCGATAAACAACTCAGTTATGCGTTTATTGCGCTGGCCTCATTGCTTCTGCTGAGTGGGGTGGGAAATGTGCTGACCGGCTCTCTGGCGTGGCATTTTGCCACCACACAGAAAACTGTCACCACGCCCATGTCTTTTAATCAACCCTTCACCTCAGATGCTTCCGGCGCAGATGCCACCGGTATGACCATGTTCGCCTCTGCCTTTATATACTGGCGACTGAATGTCAGCCCGGAGAACGTCGACAATAACCAGAAAATGCTGCTCGGTTTCGTCCCCTCCGCCGAACGGGATGAACTGAAAAAAGCGCTGGATATTGAAGCTGAACGCATCAAAAAAGGGGGGATAACCACCCGCTTTGATACGAAAGAAATCCGCGTCATGGATGCGCCTGGTGTGGTCGAATTCAGCGGTACGCTGAAATCCTCCACAACAAACGGCGCCATCACCATTCCGCTTAAAGACCTGGAAAAAACATACCGACTGAAAATCCGTTACATCGACGGGCTGGTCACACTTCACCAGTTCGAAGAACTCCAGCCGGTCACCACCACTAACTGACAGGACTGCCCATGAAAAACGCAATTTCACCGGCAGCTGCTGCTGTGTTACTGGCAACGGGACTTTTTACCAGCGGCCTTCTGGCCGCTTCCGCTCCCGCAGCCATTCCGTTTGAGAACGACGCCGCCTTTAATGTCACGCTCAGCAACACCAACCCGACCAAAGTTGTTGTTAACGGAGAACTTATCACCAGCATCAGCGGCCCATCCGGTGCCTATGACCAGAGCCAGACCGATGACGGCGCCCTTATTCTGTCGCCCCTTGTCGGCCAGAACTTCACTGTCTTTATCCAGACCGACCACGGGTCTTCCCTGAGCCTGAACGTCCGGCCTCAGCCCGGAAACGGAAAAACACTGCGCTTTACCCCGATGTCACCGCCACTGCGCAGGAATGACGATGCAAAAGCCTGGGAAGAGGGACAGAGCTACGAAAAAACGCTGGTCTCTCTGTCCCGTGCCATCGTTAACGGCCAGGTGCCTGATGACTATCAGGAATACCCGGTCAGCCGCATGACGGCATACCACCCGGGCGCAACCGTTCGCCTGACGCCGGAACGTCAGTTCGTGGGCAACCATCTGCGCATTGTGCGTTTTCGGATGAGCAATCCCGGCAATATCACACAGAGTCTGCGAGAGCGTGATTTCTGGCAGAAAGGGGTCCGCGCCGTCATGCTCTCACAGCATCAGCTTTATGCGGGCGGAGAAGGATATGCCTGGATTGTGTTTTCAGATGACGGAGAACCACGTTCATGAGTCTGAATGAAAACCTGAAAACCCGCCGCAAACAGATTGCCATCCTGGCGGCAGTAATTGCCTCCGGGGCCGCGATGGCCGGTGGCGTTGCCTGGTACGGGCATTATCAGGAACAGCAAAAAGCGCCTCCGCCAGCTGCTGTGCCGAATATGACCGGTGTGGTGACTGCCACGTTTAATGAACAGGTGAACGATGCCGCCCTGGCACAACAGCAGGCCAAAACGTCAGCGCTGGAGCAGAATTTCGCCACACTGTCACAACAGTTTGAACAGAACAAACTCGACACGAACGAGAAAATGGCCCGGAAGGACGCTGAAATTCAGCGCCTGACTGAGCAACTTAACCAGCGACCTGCCGGCAGTAACCCGCAGACACCACCTGCAGACCAGAACGGAACACCGCTCCCGGGTCCCGTTGCCGCCGGCCAGTCCCGCCCCGCAGAATACTCCGTGACCCCGACAGGAGCGCCCCCCGCCAGTGGTGCAGTCAATATGGGACAGGGCGCAGCGTTCTATCCGGGGGGCTCCGGACAACGTATGACCGGAGGTCTTACCACCTCAAAATTTACCTACGAGAACCTTAAAAAGAAAACCACGAAACTGCCGTGGATACCTTCGGGGTCGTTCTCTGACGCCATTATGATTGAAGGGGCTGACGCCAACGCCAGCGTCACCGGTCAGCAGAATACCCGCCCCGTGACTATCCGGTTGCTGGGAAATATCCAGATGCCCAATAACAAGGAATACAGTGCTGATGGCTGTTTCGTTGTGGGGGAAATCTGGGGGGATATTTCCAGTGAGCGCGGTGAGGTCCGGACCCGGTCTATCAGTTGCGTGCTGAAGAACGGCAAACATATCGATATGGAGTTTGACGGACACGTCAGCTACCAGGGCAAAGGGGGCATCAGAGGGAAGCCGGTTATGCGTAACGGTATGATTGTCGGTTATGCCGGTGCCGCCGGGTTGCTCTCCGGTTTTGGTGAGGGGATTAAATCGGCCGCCACGCCGTCGGTCGGCCTCGGGGCCACTGCCGATATCGGTGCCGGTGATGTGTTTAAACAGGGGCTGGGTGGCGGTGCGAGTAAAGCCGCTGACACCCTGAGCCAGTACTGGATAAAACGTGCTGAACAGTATCATCCGATTATTGATATCGGGGCCGGGAACCGCGTCACTGTGGTGTTCCAGAAAGGCTTCCGTCTTGAAACGCTGGAAGATGCTGAGGACGCGAAGGCGAAAGAAGATCTGCAGAAAGCCGGTAACGCCGCACAGGGTTCTGTGACTCCGCAGCCTGTCAACCAGACCGCCACGCACAGCACCACATCGGTGGGCAACATCAACCCGGATGACGTTCTGCGCCAGGCCAGCCAGCTGCGGCTCGGTGACACAATAAACTGAGGTGGAAGATGGATACAAACCGAAGACTGCTGAACGATATTCGGGTGGACCTGCATATGTGGCAGGCTAACCATTATCCCCCACATCAACAGTGGGTTTACACCTTTTCATTGATATTCGCTTTCGCGAACGGCGGGGTATGGATGTATCTGGACATCACCTGGTGGCTTCAGTGTACAGCCAGCTTTGGGGGAATAATCTTATTTCTGTGCTTATTCAAGCGGCTTTTTGACAGTAAACCCCGGACATGGCCTGATGCTCTGGACAGGAAACTGGCCCGGTATAAACCGCTTAACCCTGTGGCATGGCGGGAGTTACAGGCCTCGGTTGTGGAGAACCGGGTACTTACACGTGAAGCTGTGGAACGCTGGTATGAAAAGGAAAAAGCAACTCAGGTGGAAAGGCTGTCTGGTAAATCATCCGTAACGGGTCGCTTTCAGTTCCTTCATAACCATCCCGACAGCAACCCCGGCAAGGAGAGGAACCAGTGACGTTAAATTCCGAATCCTCCTGCATCATGAAATGTGCTTCTGACCTTCGCCATGTGTTCATTCCTTTTATGGTCTACAGCACTGAACTGACTGTCTGGGCGGTACTGATACGTAAAGGGGTGGTGACGTATGAGTGGAGTAGCTGGCGTGTTGGTCTGCTTGTTGCGCTGTTCCTTCTTTTCTGTACAGCAGCCGTTACTTTCGGGGAACGAATCGAAGGGATTATTTTCACATCCCTGGGGGTTATAGCGCCCTGGCTGATACTGCTTTGCCTTTCTTTGATTTGGGCGTTTATTGATATGAGCATGGCGCGTATGAATGTCG
Source organism: Citrobacter sp. C1 (assembly GCF_014596895.2). NCBI lineage: Bacteria > Pseudomonadati > Pseudomonadota > Gammaproteobacteria > Enterobacterales > Enterobacteriaceae > Citrobacter > Citrobacter sp. C1. Next base: position 10,771 of record NZ_CP115036.1, on the reverse strand, counting down.
ACCTCTTTCTGGCTGGCACTATTTTAAGCGCAGTGGCCCAGGCTGGTTTTATATTAGTCCTGCACCAGAAAAATTAAATCAACCTTATCCGCCCCCATTCCTTACTGGTTCTGCCATAAATTAACCGGAGTTATCCCATGAAAAAACTGATGGGCGCTGCACTGCTGTGCAGCGCGCTGACCGGCTGTGCCGGCATGAATTCTGATTTCGACTGCAATAAAACTGCAACTGACCAGTGCCTGACGACCGGCGAGGCCAACAAACTCGCCGCTCAGGGCAAAAGCCTGGACGAACTTAACGCCGGTAAAACCGCAAAAAAGCCTGCGGGTGAAACCCTGCCGGCACTGCGTAACGTGGCACCTGTCGTGAATGCGTCACGTCCTGTATCAGTCGCAGCAACCGGAACCCCGGCTACTCCGCTCATCGCGCCACGTCCGCTGGCCACGGCACCGGCAGGCACCATGCTGGCGGGCGTGATACCTCGCGTGAGTCCGCGTCCCGTTGTTCCGGTCACCCCTGTTAATACGGCCGGACGCGTACAGGTCCAGCGTATCCCGGATGCGACCCAGCGTCTGTGGATTGCACCGTGGGTGGATACGGACGACAACTTCCATCAGCCTTCTGTGGTTGAGTTTGTGAAAAACAAATCCCACTGGGACGAAAGCTTCCGTGTTATCGGGGAGGGCGGGGAATGAGCAGTGTCCTGGACAGCCTGATGGGGCTGATTGAGAGCGGGCGGCGTAAGGACGGTGCCGCGACCGCGCGTGCCAACCTTGAACAGACCTGGGATTATCCCTCCCTGGTGGCCAGTCTGCCTTATCGCTATTACGATGAAAAAAATGAGCTTTTCATCAATACCGGTACTGCAGGATTTGTTCTGGAACTGGCGCCGTTGCCGGGCGCCAATGAGCAGGTGATGGCCGCGCTGGATGACATGTTGCGTAAAAAACTCCCGCGTAAAACACCGGTCACCGTTGTTCTGACTGCCAGTAAATGTGTGGGCGAGCGTATTGCGCGGGGTGTCAGTACCGACATGTGGAAAGGTCAGATGGCCGATCATCTGAATAAAATTACCCGTGCGTTCTGGGAGCGTTCCGCACTCCACGGACTGGCCAATGAGCGTGAGTACCCGCTCTATCTGCGAAACTACCGTATCTTTATCGTCTACGGTAAAGCGGTGAAACGATTCTCCCAGCAGGTGATGGATGACCTTGTTCAGATACGCAACACCATTCGCGTTTCCCTGGGGGCGGCGCGGATAGATTCCGTTAACACCGATGTGAATGCCTTCCTGTCGGTCATGCGTGAGCTGATGAACTACCGTCATGAGCAGGTCATGATGTCGCCGGGCGACTATAACGAGGACGAGTTGCTCAACCGCCAGGTGGTTGATCCTGCCATTGACCTGAGTGTTCACCCGTCACATATCCGTATCGAATTGCCTGAAAAAATCGAAACAGACGGGACACGGCTTCCGGCCTCAGCCTGCCGGGTGGTGAATATGCAGCTAAGCAAAAATCCCCGCCGGTTTGCCCTCTGGCAGGGAGCCGATAATCTGCAGAACCTCCGCTTTCCTGATCTCGGTATTCCGTGCCCGTTTATGATCACCTGGACCACTGAACTGGAGGAGCAGACCAGAAGCCAGAGTGAGGCCTTTCGCAAGGATACGGACCTGTCCAAAAAGGCCAGCTCAGCCTACGGGGCGCTTTTCCCCGGGACCAAAAAAGCGGCAGACGAATGGCGTAAAACCCGTGAACAACTGTCGACCAACGAAATCGCCCTCTGCCGGACCTACTTTAACCTGACGCTGTTCACGCCCGACAATAATACGGAGGCGCAGAAGTGTGAGCTGGCCGCCATCAACGTCTTCCGTAAGAACGAGCTGGAGATGGTTACGGTGCAGTACCAGCAGATGCGTAACTGGCTGGCCGGCTTCCCGTTCGTGATGCAGGAAGGGATGTGGGAAGATCTCAAAATGACGGGGGCCACCCTGCGGGGGAAATCCTGGAACGCCGTGAGCCTGATGCCTGTGGTGGCTGAGCGCCAGTTGTCGCATGTGGGCATGCCGTTGCCGACCTACCGCAACCAGGTGGCTTTCTTTGATATGTTCGGGGAAGAAAACGGCAGCACCAACTTTAACATCGCTGTCACGGGAACCTCGGGGGCCGGTAAGTCATTCCTGACGCAGGGTGTTCTCCGTGATGTCCTGAATGCAGGCGGTTTTGCCTGGGTCATCGATATGGGTGACAGTTACAAGAACTACTGTCACCAGGCTGGCGGGGTTTATCTCGACGGTTCGAAGCTTCGCTTTAACCCGTTTGCTAACGTGAAAGACATCAGGCACTCCGCTGAAGGTATTGTGCGTCTGCTGACGGTACTGGCGAGTCCGACCGAGCCGCTGGATGTTGTGTGTGAAGCGATTCTGCAGAAAGCGGTGATGGATGCGTGGGAGAAAAAAGGCTGTCAGGCGCGTATTGATGACGTTTTCAGTTTCCTGACCAGCGCTGATGTTAATCAGCGCTTTGCCGAAAAACCGACCATCACGGCGCGTCTGGCTGAACTGGCCATGCTGCTGGAAACCTACTGCACCTGGGGACCGGATGGCGAATACTTCAATGCGGACAACCCGACGCTGGATGGTGACACACGTTTTGCCGTTCTGGAGCTGCTGAGTCTGGAGAACAAACCGAAACTGCTCTCGTCCATTCTGTTTTCGCTCATCCTGGCGATTCAGGAAAAGATGTATCACAGCCCGCGTGACCTCAAAAAAGTCTGCATCATCGACGAGGCCTGGCGACTGCTCGGTGGCTCCAATCCACATGCAGCCCGCTTTATTGAAACCGGCTACCGTACCGTGCGCCGTCACCGTGGGGCGTTCATCACCATCACGCAGGGCATCAGGGACTTCAGCGCCAGTAAAGAAGCGGAAGCGGCCTGGAACAACAGTTCGACCAAAATCACCCTCCTGCAGGATGCGAAAGCCTTCAAACAGTACCTCTCCGACAATCCGGACCAGTTCTCGGACATGGAAAAAGAAGTTATCCGGGGTTTCCAGCCTGCACTGCAGACCGGTTACAGCTCGCTGCTTATCAGCGCCGGGGAGTACAGCTCGTTTCATCGCCTGTTTGTCGATCCTGTTACCCGCGCCATGTTCAGTTCCCGTGGGGAGGACTTCGCTTATATGCAGAACGCACAGAAAGCCGGTGCCACGGCAGATGAGGCCGCTTATCTGCTGGCCGAGAAGAAGTTCGGTGACGAACTTCGTGAACTTGAAGAATGGGTAAACGCCGCATGAGTGAACAGAATGAACAACCGTATGAGGCCGCCACTGTCCGCGCAGGTGTGAGGCCGCGGGGCTGGCTGAAAGCCCGGAACGTGAAAATAGCCGCCTGTGTGCTGATTTCACAGTTGGTCATGACCGGAATAACGTGGGTATATATGAAATCCACGTCCCCGGACGTGGTGGTCTTCGACATGAAAGGCACCATCGACCTCTTTATGCAGCAGTCGGCACAGCTGCAGCTCGATGAAGGAAAAGCGAAAGTGCTGACGGCCCGTTTCAACACGGCAATGTCTGACAGCCTGGCGGCGTGGCAAACCTCGCACAACGCCATCATTCTGGTGAAACCTGCGGTGGTCAGTCCGTTGCCGGATATCACACCCGATATTCGCCGCGACATTGCCCGGCGCACGCAGGAGGGGCAGTGAAGAAACGTCAGCCACTGATGGCATTGCTGTTGCTGGCACTGTCAGCCGGCAGTGGTGCCAGAGATCTCGGTACCTGGGGGAACGTCTTTGAACCCGCAGAGCAGGACATGCTGGACTTTATTCAGACCCGACTGAAGGGGATGGAGCAAAGCGGGGAACTCGACCGGTTGCGGGAAGAGGCTACGGCGCGGGTGAAAAAAAATGCCGTGCGCCCGGCCCCGGTTGAGGGGCTGAGCCGGGCCGTGAAATACCGCAGCTTCCCCTGGGACCCGACATTTACCGTGAAAGAAACCATTACGGATATGCAGGGGAAAGTGATTGCCCGTAAAGGTGACACGATCAACCCGCTTGATAAGGTGCCCTTCGCCCAGGTGCTCTATTTCATCGATGGTGATGACCAGGCACAGGTGGAGTGGACCCGAAAGGAAATCGCCGGACAGACGAACAGCAAAGTTATCCTGGTGAACGGCAATATAAAGGAAACCAGTGATGCGCTTGATGAACGTATCTACTTCGACCAGGCAGGTATCCTGACCCGCAAGTTTGGCTTCTCACACATCCCCGCACGGATATCCCGCGACGGTCGCATGCTGAACGTTGAGGAGATCCCCGTAAAAGGAGCAAAGAAATGACAGCCACAACGTTAGGTGATCTGTTCCCGGAAATGCGTCATGCGGTACCGGGACGGGAAAGAAAAAGCCATCCCACTCCAGAATCGCCGGGGAAACCCGCCCGTCATGTTACCCGTCAGGGAACGGCGGACCGGCTCAAAATGCTGTATCCCGAGATTGAATCCTGGAACCCTGTGCTGGTTACCCAGGCCTGGTTTAACTGGCTCAGGGAAAATCAGATGGCGCTGGTCGAACCGCAGGCGCGTGACGAACGCTTCCCGGACTATCTGGTCGGTCTGATAGTCAGGCATATGCAGGAGACGGAAGCATGGATTTAACGTCGTTCGGCTGCCTTTTATGGGCCCTGCTGGTCGGGCTGCACTGTCTGGCGTCGGGCGCACCGGGAAAAAGGATGCACAGGTATTCCGGTCAATGCGAAGACAGCGGGGCACCGCCCCCGCAGGAGGAAGATGAACAGCCGTCCCCCTTTACGCAGGTAACCGTCAGTGTGGATGCACAGCCTGGCATGTTAACGCGCGATCTGGTGTATTGCCTGGCGCGCGCGGCCGGCGCGTTGCGGACAAACGGACTGCCTGTGAGCACCGACGGATGCCACTATCACGGGGATTATGGTTACACCGGGGTCGCCGTCCCTCAGTATTCAGTGCACTGGCGTGTTCATGCCCGCCTGTGCACTGACCAGCAGGATTTTTTTCCTGATAAGGACGGTCCGTCACTTCCGTCCTGGCTGGAAATGGCGGGGCGGTTGTCGCAGGGGAGTCTGGCCCGCCATATTTATGTGATCCTCCAGGGGACACCCCGCACCTCCTGCGACACACTGGCCTGGTTTCTGACTGAGGCGGCAGACGCGATTGCGGCGGGCGCGTCAGAGGGCAGCAATTTTGATGAGCACTGCTGTGGTTACGCGTTCCTGGTTATCCGGCCTGCCTCGTTCTGATGTTTCAACCGCCCAGGCACTCAGGCTCTCCGGTGCTCACTGCGTGGCGCTTCGCCTCAGCCGGGCTCCCCTCCCGGTATCTCTTAAAACCCTGACAAGGTAATGCCATGAAAAAAGACCCTGAAGGTGAAAAGGGCCGGAATGTTGCCATCTCGTCATTACGCCACGATGAAGGTTCAGCCAGACAGCTGGATGAGATCCTCAATGAAAATCCGCTCTACAAACCTTCTGCCGTAATGCGCGGCGGCATTCTTGCCCTGTATGAAATGACCCGGGAACAACGGCTGGCCATCATCATGAAAGCGGCCAGCAACGCCCGGAACCACTGATTTTTCCCCACGCCCGCCATCTTCCCGGTGGCCCGGGCATATCCGGAGATACCCCATGACCCATTCAACAGCGGTCGGACCGGTGGCGGTGACCCGTGACCGTAACGGCTTCTGGACTCACCCTCGCTATTTTAAACCTGCCGGGGATGAAGCCTCCCGGGCTGACTTCAATAACTGGCTGCACCGGAACAATCTGGTCTGCGCACTTCGCTGGCTGGAGAACGACGCCCCTCCCCATGTCACTGACGCCTGGGAGCATGGCGCCTGCGACATCAGTGAGTGGCAGCCCTCCATGCCTGCCGGCGAGGGCTGGTTTACCGGCTCCATTCACGACACGGAAGACGGCCCCGTCTGTGTCTGGCTGCGGGAGGCACCATGAAACGCGGTGTCTGGTTTGCCGCGCTGATTCTGGCGCTGACGGTCTGGACGCCGGGGCAGGTATCTGCAGCCAGCAGTAATGCCGGGGAGGGGCGGTGGGTAAACCCCATCTCGGATGTCTGCTGGAAGTGCCTGTTCCCGATGTCGGTCGGGAGTATCAAACTGGCGTCCGGACCGCAGCCGGATACCAGCAACCCCTCCATTCCCATTCAGATGTGTTCATACGGTGTGCTGTACCGGATAGGGCTGGCAATTGGCTACTGGGAGCCCACAGCCATGACGGATGTGACCCGCGAGCCCGGGGTGATGGTCAACATGGGGGGATTTAAGATAGACCTCGGGCGGACGGGAACCGGCACCGCCGGTCAGAGCGATCGACCCGCTGCCGGCGCGTTCTACCATGTTCACTGGTATAAATACCCGCTGATTTCGTGGCTGAGCATCATGACCAGCACCGGTTGTTTTCAGGGGGGCGACATGGATATTGCCTACATGTCTGAAGTCGACCCGCTCTGGAATGACAGTACGCTGTCCATGATGATTAACCCGGAGGCCGCACTGTTTGGCAACCTGATTGCGCAGGCGGCCTGTGCGGCCGATGCGGTGGCCAGTACCGCTGGCGTACCGTTATCTCCCCTGTTCTGGTGTGCCGGCAGCCAGGGAAGCATGTATCCCTTTACGGGGTATACCAGCGGGGAGTTTTCGCCGCTGGAATCCTCACTGCTGGTCAGTGAGAGAATGGCCTTCAAGCTGCACCGGGAAGGTCTGGTGATGAATACGGTGGGGGCTGATTATGCCGTGTGTTATCAGTATCCCTCACCCATCGTGCCGAAAGAACGCTGGCGTTACCAGATGGTGAACATGTATCCCGAAACCAACAGCTGCCACGCGTTTGGTGCCAGTACCCAGACCTGGGGGACACCGCACAACGCGCCCCATTCAAAGAAAAATTTCGGTTATCTGCTCTGGCGCAAACGCAACTGCGTCTATACATGAGGTTCCTCCCATGAACAAGACTCTGTACCGGGTACTGCTTGCCAGTGCCCTGATGGCCTGTACGTCGCTGGTCTCAGCCAGTGAGCAGGCAGGTGTGTCCCCCCGGGATATGACGTGGATGAAACAACAACAGCAGGCGATGGACGCGTTTAAACAGAATCTTCAGGGCCAGACCCTGTCTCTGCCGCCGGAACAACAGGCGCTGATAAACCGGATGCAGGGGGATGTGGCCCGACAGCAGGGAGAACGCACGGGGGGCGAAAAAAAAATGTTCCCTGCCATCTACTTTGTCAGCCTGGGGCTTCCCCGGGAAGGTCTGTTACCGATGCTCCGGGACGCAAACCGTTACGGTATTCCCGCCACGCTCCGTGGACTGGTAAATAACGACCTGCGACAGACCGCCAGCGCGATGTTTGAACTGTCCAAAGAGGATAAAAACATTGGTGTTCAGATTGACCCGACGCTGTATTCCGAATTCCACATTACGACCATACCGGCTCTGGTGGTGACCTGCCCGGGCCATTTTGATGTGATTCGCGGCAGCCTTCCGCTGAAACAGGCTCTGGAAAGAGTGGCTGAAAACGGGGACTGTGCAGCAACAGCCAGACAACTGTTGAAGGAGGGAGAATGAAAGCTCGTCTTGTCGGGGCGCTAATCCTGCTGCCCTCCCTGGTGCTGGCAGATGCAACCAGTGATGCCTTTAATGCCGGAGCGGAATTTGGGAAAGGGCATAAGGGACAGGGGACCAGTAGCCTGAAAAATCCGGACGCGGTCACGGGCGATATTCCTGGTTATACCTCAAACCCGCCGGAAAGTGGTTACTACGGCGGCGTGAAAGGCGGTGACGGCGGGCTGGCAGAAAAAGGGCAGAACGCCCTGCAGGACAGCCAGGCCGGTCAGGCGATTATCGACTCCGGGATCAAAAACCCGCTACCGGTGATTGACCCTGAAGCCCCTTTTATTACGGCAGGTAAAAGTGCGGAGTCGAATGCGGGCAATATGATCAACGGGACAGGAAACCCGCAGCAGTGCCAGGAATCGACGGTTTCAAAAACGACGTTTGAAAATTTCAACTGCGAACGTGACGTTAACTCTTCTTCAACCTGCTCCAGAACCGCATCAATCCAGCTCAGCAAATCAGGCAAAACAAAAGCAGCAGACTGGGTTCTGGATGCAAAGCAGTCAATAAAACGAAGCCTCACCGCTGGTTACTGGTATCAGTTCGATTTCGTTGCGCCGGACGACATGATTGTAACGAAGGGGAAAATTGAGGTTCGATATCCTTTAGGAACAGAGGGAGTAACAACTAACGATGACGTGCGCGTTAATGGCCTGGTTGTCCGCCCTGCTAAGAATATACCTATGCCAGTAACGTTTCCCAGAATGGATATTAAAAAAGGCCAGATTGTTTCATTTTCGACCCGACAATATTTTGGAAATTCTGTCAACCAGATGCCGGATGCTTGCAATATGTTCGGTTCGACGTGCGCCGCACTGAACTCCGGATTACTTGAGATAAGAGTAACGCTGGAGGCTGAGAAAGCACAGCCAGAATTGGTCTGGAATGAGGCGTGTGATTTTAATAAAACTACCGCGATTCCAATGAGTGGTTCTGTCTGTACTGAACCGGGAGGGGATAAAACGGTTTCCATTGACGGGCAGAACTACACCATGCACAGCGACTGCTGGAAATATACTGATAACTACATTGTATCGACTGATTCGGCTGGCAATTGTGGCAGTCTGATGAATGACAAAAATTGTACGAGAACAGGGCACACCTGTACGGAGATTGAATCCGGTTATTGTATTCATCAGAAAGAAACATGGCAGTGTCAGCGAACGTTCACGTCTGGTGGCGTGATTTGCGGGGGTGAGTACTTCTGCAAAACGGGGGACTGCAGTGATACCGGCGGGGCCGGGGATAGCGGGTTTGATACGGCGGTGTCAAAACTGGCCGGGCTGGCATCAGCGGCGGATGACGTGAAAAACACCCAGGATGGTATGGATGTTCGCGCTTTCACCGGTCAGGTCACGAGCTGCCGGAAAGCGGTCGCAGGCTTCTCAAACTGCTGCAAGGATTCAGGCTGGGGGCAAGACTCGGGACTGGCGGCCTGCAACAGTGATGAGATGGCACTGGCGAAGGCGAAAGCGAAAAAAATCACCGTCAGTGTGGGAGAGCGATGTGATCGGGCGGTGATGGGCGTCTGCCTCCAGAAAAGTAAGGTGTACTGCGTTTTCCAGGGCAAGCTGGCGCGCATTATCCAGGAGCAGGGGCGCCGGGATCAGCTGCATGTCGGCTTTGGCAGTGGTAAAAACCCGGACTGCCGGGGGATTTCGGTCAGCGAACTACAGGCTATCAACTTCGACCTGATCAATTTTGCTGACTTTTACGAAGACCTGATGAACAACCAGAAAATCCCGGATACCGGGACGCAGGTGAAGCTCATCAAGGACCGCATTGCCGCGCAGGTCAATCAGCAGAAGAGTCAGGGAGGCCAGAAATGAAGCCGTGTTTTTATGCGCTGGCGTTACTGGTCATCAGTCTGTCCGCCACGGCTGAGGACATTGTGATCCCGGCTGACCCGTTTACCGGCTGGTTCTGGTACAACGAGCCGAAAACGCCGCCTGAGAAACCACAAAAGACATCACCACCGCCCCCGCAGGCGGTTCCCGACCTCAGTAAACTGTCGGCGCAGGAGCAGGCTAAGGTCCTCCGGGGGTACACGATGGAGGCGCTGAACCGCGCCATCCTGTACCCCACGCGGGAGAATACGGCGACGTTCCTGCGCTGGCAGAAATTCTGGACGGACAGGGGGTCGATGTTCAGTCAGTCATTTGCGGCGGCGCAACTCAGCCACCCGGACCTGGATTACAACCTGGAATATCCACACTACAACAGTATGGCCCCGTTCGTGCAGACCCGTGACCAGCAGGCCCGGCAGAATGCGGTGGAACAGATAGCGCAGCGTTACGGCCTTTTCTACTTCTATCGTGGCAGTGACCCGATTGATATCCAGATGGCCGGCGTGGTGGCTGACTTTGCCAAAACCAACGGCATATCGCTGATCCCCGTTTCGGTGGACGGCCAGGTCGCCGCGTCGTTGCCACAAAGCCGGTCTGATTCGGGACAGTCCCGCACCATGAATATCACGCATTTCCCGGCACTGTTTCTGGTTGACCCGAAGGGTAAGACCTTCCGCGCCCTGTCTTACGGCTTCATGACACAGGATGAACTTTCCAAGCGATTCCTGAATGTGTCCACCGGTTTTAAACCCCAGTCTTAAGGATACTCCTGTGAATAAATTTGCCTTTGCGCGTGCCTCCCGGGCACTGCGCCGTGCCGTTTTCTTTTCCCTGGTGACGGCCCCTTCCCTGATGCTGTTTGTCCTGTTCATCATGCTGTCCTTCAACGAGTCGATTGCCGGTCGTTTTCTTTCAGAGGCGAGAACGCTGGTTGCGGATACTCCGGAAGGAAAAGTGAATATGCCCGTGTGTCAGGTCGTGCCGTTACCCCCCGAAGAAACCGGGGCGGAAACCGTGAGGCAGATAAAACCCGCCCCTCCGGTCATCTGCACCCGGGAGACTGTCCATGTGGATGCAATGGGCTGGCAGAAAGAGACGGACAGCGCCATTCGTTCCCTGTATCTGACGTCCGCCCTGCTGGGGCTGGTCATCTGGCTGCTATTCAACGGGTTCCCTGGTGTTTCCATTCCCCATAACGTTTTCAGGAAAATGAAATCATGAAATCATGTGTTGTAAGGCTGGTTCCTCTTTTCTGGTGGGGCATG